>JAPULJ010000316.1 GCA_027295145.1 Alphaproteobacteria bacterium
CAAGCGCGGGGGAGCTCAAGGAGGGTGTCGCGGTCGGAGGACTTACTGCGCGGCCGCTACACGACGAGCAAGTCGACCGTGCAGGCGTCAAGCCCTCCATGGTCATCGGCGGCCTGCTGCGCGACGTCTTTCGGATTAAGAACCTGCTCGACATGGCAATGCTTCTGGGCAGCCTCGCCACGCTGCTTGCGCTTATTCTGGTATTCGCCCTTTCCTTGCGCCTGCGCCTGCGCCTGCGCGTGCGGGAGATGGAGACGATCTTCAGGCTTGGCTGCAGTCGTGCCACAACCGTGCAGCTCATGGCGGCCGAGATCGTGATCATCCTCGTGCTGGCGGTCGGCGTGCCGCTGTATGTGGAGGAGCTGACCACCGGATGGGTGCGTCCGGAAAACGGCCCGGGGGGCAGTTTCGCCCGCCATCGCCGCCAATTGGACCTTTCTTGCATGGGATCGGCGCGATGATGCCCGCAAGAGTCCAACGCCTTGCCTTTCGAGCGGTTTTGAACCGCGCTCAAGCTGCTCGGAGGGCTCCACATGGGGACCCCGGTCTATACCCAGCGCCATCTCATCTCACGCAAGACGCTTCGCCAGTTTCGTGTTGAGGCGATGAACACGTGGCAGGCCTTGACCGCTGCTGCTTGGGCCAGTCAGTTCAAATGTTCAACTGCGATGCGACAGCGTACCTTCGCGCGCCCTGTAAATTTTTCTGCTTCCACCTGTCAATAGTACCAGTAAACAGGTGGCCCCTGCACACGTAGAATCTCGACTCACAATGCCTCTAGCAATGGCGACTGGAAGGTCATCTGCCCCCTATACCATTCGAAGCGCCGATGATCGGAGAAGACGATGAGAGATTGTCTGAGCTATGCCCGAACATTGGTGAGGCTATGGGATGAAATATTGGATCTACGAGAGCCCTCCGCACGGCTACGCGCGCGTCCACCAAGCAAATTGCCGCTATTGCCGTGATGGCCATGGCAATCAGCGCATCGAGTTCCATCGAAGCGGCACCTGGCTTGGGGCTTTTGGCAGCTTGGATGCAGCGCTGTCATTTGCCTCCGCACGCGAGCGACGAAGTGTCGTCGTCTGCAGGCGCTGCATAAGCGAGGGTCTCGAATGGGGCGAGAACGCGGGACCCGCCTGAGCGGACCGGTCAGGAACAAGGATCGTTGCAGTTACCGCACGTCGCCGTACGAATAACATTGCATACACGGAACCGCCCAACCACACCCTGCAGAGGCTGCGCTTCCAGCTATTTACCTCGCCCACCCGCGCTACAAAACGCTAAACTAACGCACAGTTCCAGGTTGTATGAAAAGTGGAGGATCAAAATGAAGACGAAGAACGCGTCATTGATGTTTGCCGCAGCGGCGGCGCTTCTGGTTGTCAGTGCGTCTGTCTCGGCGCAATCCGGCAAACCGGCATCAATGGAAATTAACTTCACGTCGATCGCTGCCGGTCTGACCACCGGCAAAGGCAGCGGCATTCTGCATTTGCCAAACCTCGGTAGCGGTTGTCAGTACGGCTTCACGGTTGAAGGCGCAGGTGCTGGGTTCAAGCTCGGTATCTCCAAGATGACGGCTCAAGGGGTCGTGCACAATCTTGGCAAAGTGGCGAGCTTTCCAGGCGGATATTCAAAAACGGATGCCGAAGCGACGTTCATCAAAGGCAAGGGCGTGCAGAAATACAAGAACCAGAGGAACAATGTTCGCATGGAGCTCAAGGCCAAGACGGAGGGGATTAGTCTTGGTTTTGGTGCCGAGGCCATGACGATCAAACTGAAACGCGCGATCCCGAGCGGGCCGAAAAAATACTTCCTATTTTTCGGATTCAACAAGGACCACGTCAACAAAGACAGCCGTGCTACGCTCGACAATGTCCTCGCTGTATGGAAATGCCGGTATGCCAAGATCTCGATCGTCGGTCACACCGATACGGTCGGAAAAGAAGACTACAATCTTGATCTCTCCGGCAAGCGGGCACATAAGGTTGTGAGCTACCTTATGAATGCCGGTGTGGTTTTTTCACGTATCAAGGCACGGGCGGCCGGTGACAAGGAACTACTCAATCCCACCGGAAAAGGCGTTCGTTTGCGCTCGAACCGGGCAGTGGTTCTCACGATCACTGATTGACAAACCGTCGTCGACCCACTTTGGCGATCGAAGAGATCGGAGTTGCGGTCAAACGTCCAAACGACGAATGACTGCAACCCTTCACCGAGGAAAAGGTACTCAATCCAGCGCACGGCAGAAGGAAATAGAACCATGCGTAAACTAGTTCTAGCCCTCATACCGTTCCTATGGATCGGGAACGTCCAAGCGAAGGCCACTGATGCTGATTTTCAGCTGAATACCGCACGGGACCTCTATGATCTGTGCACCGTGTCGAGAGCCAACGCGATGCGCGAACGCGCGGTCTATATGTGCGTCGGCTACATCGAAGGTGCGCTTGATCTCTACCAGACGCTGGTCAGGATCGGTCGACTGAAGCCGCGCACCTGCTTGCCGGCAACCGTCACCCGGATCCAAGTTGCGAGCGCCTTCATCGCGTGGGGCAACGCCAACCCCGGGAAATTGAACCAGGCAACCATTGACGGCCTCGCTGAGGCAGTGCAGGCCAACTGGCCATGTCCGAAATAGCCTCGCGAGCAACGAGTTTGCTTAATTTTCCAATCGAACAACCGGCCGAAAAGTGTCAGTTCGCCCGGCCGCATGCAAAGGAACGGAGACTTGAAATGAAGCATTTTGCAGTTGTGCTCACCATTATCGGCGGACTGGGCCTTGGCGGGTGTTCGAGTGATCCGGCGATCAGTTCGATCCAGGGCGGCGCAATCGGCGCCGCCTCTGGCGCGGCGATCGGCGCCATGGTGGGCAACCCGGGAATGGGCGCGGCCATCGGCGCGGGTGTTGGCGTGATCGGCGGATTCCTGAACAGCCAGTACAAGGTCACAAAACGGCGCTAACCGGCGGCTAGAATGCGGAATGGGTAGCCCGATCGGATTGCACGATTTTCCAGTAATCGAATACACAGGAATTGCTCTGGCTCGCTCTAGTGTCGGTACAGCAAGACCAAGCGCGCCACTAAGGTCCGCTACACCGCAGGATGGCGTATAGAGACAGCACCGCAGTCAAGCGACCTTGAATTTAGGGTGGAAAAAATTTTGTAAATTTTGAAAATTGGGAGAGATCCAGGATATGGATGTTGAAAGGGGGTGGCGCCGGCCTGTCACCTATTGATCGCATCTACCCCACGCAACCGCTGCGTCGAAGTTTCGATCGAGTTCGGCTTAGATGGGACCCGCCATGCAGACCATCGACTTCGCGGGCGGGGCACCCATCGAACCATCATTCACCCGACACCTCGTACCGCCTTGACAGCATCCGGCTCATATAACCGGACATTGAAACTCGCACGCTGAATGTCTGCTTTTAGCCGAGGCTGTTGAAGAAGTCCCGAGGACTAGTATTCTTGAAACAATGATAGAAAGTCCAAGGCGGTTTTGAATCAATGTTGCTTCAAGCGCAGCCCACCTGAACGATAGTTGCACAAAACCTTTCGGCTCCGACTTATTCAACACACTCAGCCAGAAGCAGACATTGGCGAGCTAAGCATCGACGCGCGCCCTGTAATTTATTCTGCCTTCACCTGTCACAAGTACCAGTTAATCTAGCGGGTCCACCAAAGTAGATTTACGGCTCATTTTGGCCATCGCAATTTATTATTATTCTGGGGGAGACGCACGATTTGACGAGGAGCGGATTTGCGGCAGCGTTGCTCGCGTCAGTCGCGATGGCGCCGGCAAACGCCGACGAGCGGGCGGCGGTCGAGGCCCAGATCGAGGCGCTGCAGGCGCGCCGGGCGCGCGCCCGTGTGACGGCTGCGGCCGCCGTTGAGCGAGGCTCCAAGCCGCGCTCGTGGAAGCTTCCCGGCACCAACACCTCGATGCAGTTGGGCGGGTACGCCAAGCTCGACATCATCTACGACCTCAACGCTTCTTCCGGCGACACACTTGGCATCACGGGGCTGCCGATCGACGGCTCCGCGGACGGCAACCGGCAAGGCAATTTTCGCATTCATGCCCGTCAGTCGCGCCTCTGGATCAAGACCTGGACGCCGACTGACTGGGGCGGTATGGCGACTGTGATCGAGGCGGATTTCTTCGGCGGCGGCGGCAACCAGTTGGTCTCGAACTCGAACAGCTTCAGAATCCGCAAGGCCTATGGCCGGCTCGGACCGGTCTTGGCCGGTCAGGACTTCTCGACGTTCTACTTGGGCCCGGCGGTCGGTCCGACCATCGATTTCAACGGACCCAGCGGTCAGGTCTTCATCCGCCAAGCGCTGATCCGGTACACGCACAGCTTCGGCGGCGGCACGTCGCTCGATATAGCGGTCGAAAACCCCGAGACCGGCTTCGTCATCTCACCGGGTGGGCTTGCCGTTGCCGGCGCGCTCGGACCGTCGCTCGATTCGCTGCCCGATATCGTGATCAAACTGTCGCATCGGTTTTCCAAGGGCTACGTGGCGCTCGCCGGATTGTTCCGACGGCTCAATGTCAATGACGGAGGGGCGGCCGGCCTTTCGAGTTCGACGTTCGGCTGGGGGGTCCACTTCGGCGGTGTCCTCCGGTTCAACAACAAGCGCACGCGCATCGGCGGCACCGTCGTTGGCGGCGAAGGCCTGGGCCGCTATGTGATCCAGGGGCGCACAAGCGCGATCCTGAACGGAACCTCGTCGGTCGGTCAGAGCTTGAGTGCCGTTTCCTCGATCGCCGGCCAAATCTGGATCGAGCATCGCTGGACCGACACGATACGCACCACCGTCATCTACGGCCGCGCTTTCACCGATCAGGCCGCGGCAAACACGACCGGGGTCGGCGGCAAGACCGGGCTCGGCGCGTTGGTGCAGGATGTCCAGAGCGTGCACGCCAATATGCTCTGGAATCCGACACCGAAAGTCGAGATCGGCCTGGAATACATGTATGGGTTCAACGGTGTGATCAATAGCGCGAACGCCACCGCCCACCGCATCCAGATCGGTTTCAAATACAGTTTCTAAAGCGTTGTCCGCTCAAGCGGGGATTCGGTGCCGGTCGGCCATATGTCACGCCGATATCTCGAGGTTGAACGGAAACTTCTGAAATCTCTTGGCTTGATCTACACATGTCAGTGTTGTCCGCAAAGGACCCATTTTTACAGCGGCGGGTATATTCGAGGCCAGAATATTGGCCCCGTTTTTGCGCACAGAACGATGGGTCGGATCGCAAGGAATTCGATCCGTTTGCTTACCTAGCGCTTACCTCAAAAACTACGCAATCCGATTTGACCAACTAAAACCTAGCTAACTCATTGATATAATTGGTGCCCC
>JAPULJ010000317.1 GCA_027295145.1 Alphaproteobacteria bacterium
TGCTCTGGAGGACTAGCCAATTGAGAAATCTCGGAACATTGAAAGCAGCCCTCGTATTGGCGATTTTGTTCGTTGCCGCGTGCACCTCGGGTGACAACGCAGCGACCCGGCAGGCGAAACAGCAGTGCCAGGCCCGCGGTCTCGACCCCGCGAGTGCAGCCTATGACGCCTGCGTTTTCCAGATATCAGAGGAGATTTACATTAGTTGGGGACGGGACATACAGGTCATGGGCGACTGAGGGTGGTGCAGACTGACGATGCCGGTCCCGGCTTTGGGTCTCAGCATTGGCTCCAACGCAGATAGGCTTCCTTCATCGCCTCCAACGCCACTTCTGCTTAATTGAGCCTTCGCGACGCGGAAGCTGGAAGGAACGCCCTTGTAGGTTACTCGATGAGCCGCGTCACCTACACGGTCTTCGGTGATTCCGTGAACACCACTCAACGACTGGAATCACTGGGCAAGGAGGTCGCACCGAATGAAGAGGTGGGGGTGGCTTTTAGCCTCGGTTCCGGTGGCGGATGCAAATCTTGATCGGTTCGGACTATCGCATCTACTACGTTATCAAATCAGGAAAGAAATCTAAGGGCGGATCACAACTTGACTCTAGTGCTAACTGACCAATAGCCTCACGAAACCATGAAGGTAGAGGGAGGCACGTTAATTCCCGTAGACAGCAAAGACAAAAAGTTGGAGCGCGTTGGTATCCGGGCTTCGGATCCCGAGGTCGCGACCGAGTCGTATCAGGCTTTCAGCCCGAATTCGGAACTAAGGGTCTTTCAGTGGAATGGATCGGATTTTTTGTTCGGCTTCGGTGTCGAGAAGCTCCCCCACATGTCCTTGATCCGATTTCGGATGAGGAACGCCGGTATCGCGAGGAAATCCAATGCATCACGGGAACACATCTCGGCCACGATGCCGTTGCGCAATTCAATCGTGGGACTTGGGGCCGCGGATAACGGGTCAATCGGGTCGGGAACGATAAGGCAATACAGACCCGAAGAAGTCTTCGACGCCGGTTTTCCGAATTCCGACGTGTTCACCCTCATGTTCGAACAACAATGGGCGGACGATATCGCCTGCAATCTGACCAACGATATCGTCAAGCCGCTCGAAACGTCACGATCGGTCTCGTCGCGGGACGGATATGGTGCGAGCTTGCTACGCTCGATCATGTACAGCTGGAGGGAGCTGGGCGAGAACTTGAATCACCCTGCCGCCAGGAGACAGATCGAAGAGCATTTGGTGACGCTGTTCTGGCTCTCCTTCATGGCCGACGACGACACGGCGGCGAGTGCAGCGAATTCGGTTCCGAAATATCTCCGGCGGGCGGAAGAATTCATCGCGTCCAACTTGAGCGATCCTCCTTCCCTCGATAAAATCGCCCGCGTGGCGGACGTTAGCGTCAGCACGCTCACGCGCTCTTTTCGAAGAAAATACGGCGTCACGCCCATGGCGTTCATGAAGCAGCGGAGGCTCGAGATGGTCCGGGGCCAGCTGCTGACGGCTCGCGACGACGGCACGACCGTGACCGACATCGCGACGGAGCAAGGTTTCTATCACCTCGGTCAGTTCGCGGTCGACTATCGCAAGATGTTTGGCGAATCACCGTCCGAGACCCGGCGGCGGCGTTAGCCCGGAGACGCGACAGGGCGACGCCAAACTCCGTGTTTTTCACGGGCATTCGCGTTCCTGAGTCGCACCCGTGGCGAGCCATCGGTAAGGCATGCCGTGTCGTCTCGTCGCCGATCACGTCATCCGTCGTATTGAATTGCCCTTCCGGATCGACATGAAGATTTGGAGGATGGGTGTCGATAATAACAGTTCAGATCGCAAAACATCGAAAGCCCTTCTACCGAAGAAAGACTATTTGACGATTTATCGATACCGTGCCGATTGGTTGATAGCGACGACGCCTTTCCGGACGATAAACTTCGCGGAAGGCGAAATTGGACGGGGCCATTCATGTCCAGATTCAATTCTTGTTTCCGAAGTGAGTTGGAGTTTGTCACACCCTAACCGCCACAAGCAACGTCTGATGCGACTTTTGACCGAGTTTTCGAGACCGATATTCGCGTTGGCGCTGACGCTCGTGGTTGTCCCTGCGCTTGCATTGAGCCAGACTACGGACTCGAAATCCGGGAATGAGTCGCGGCAAGACAGCACCAAGGAATTGCACGGTGGCATTCTGCCGCCCGTGGATTACACCGGTGACCTAACTTCACGCGCCTTTCTGCTCGGCGATTGGGGCAGCGTTCGATCCGATCTCTCCGATAAGGGGGTCCGGTTCAGGGGATGGCTGACGCCGAACCTCCAAAGGGTGACCTCCGGCGGCTCAGAAGATGACACAGCGTTCGGCGCATCGGGCGATTTATGGGCTGCGCTGGATTTTCACAAAATGGATGTCATCCCCGGCGGGCTACTTACGGTCCGGGCCGAATTCGATGTCGGGAAATCGGTCTCGAAGAGCGCCGGAACCATCCTGCCGCCCAGCTATAATGCGATCTTGCCGATAGCCGGCGAAACTGACAGGGATTCGCTATCGATCACCAGCCTCTACTACACCCAGTTTTTCGGCAAAAAATTCGGTGCCTGGCTCGGCCGGTCCGACACCCATCACAATGCGAACCTGGGCGAATTCGCGGGCCTGAACCCGCAAGTCGGAAACACGCAGTTTCAGCATTTGGCTTTGACCGCGATCCCGGTCATGCCGATCAGCCAGCCCTACGTCAGTTCGCTCGGCGCCGGGGTATTCGCACGCCCGACCAAGGACCTTTCGCTCGCCGCGATGGTCATGGATTCGAGGGAGTCATCGCAGCGGTCCGGATTCGACGAATTCGGAAAGGACTGGAACTCGTTTTTCGCCGTCAATCTTCAGCACCGCCTGGGCGACTTGCCGGGTGGTCAACTCGTCGGTTACTCGTATTCATGGAACGGTGATTACACCAAGCTAGAGAACAGCCAACTCCAAAACCTGATCAGCGGAACGCCGCTGAAATCCGAAAGCGAGACATGGGCGGCGATTTACAGCGCCTGGCAATACCTCCAGGTGTTCGAGGGCGACACCTCCAAATCCGTCAGACTGAATGACGGGCGCGCCGACCATCGGGGATGGGGCGTTTTCCTGATGGCCGGGCTGGCGGACCAAGATACGAACCCCGTTCAGTGGAGCATCGCGGGCGGCGTTGGAGGACGGGGGCTAATGGCGAGCCGGCCCAACGACTCGTTCGGAATCGGGTATTTCATCATCGAAGTGAAGGATGGCGTGGTCGCAAACCTGATCGGCCTCAAGAATACCGAGCAAGGCGTCGAGATTTATTACGAGGCAGAGCTCACGCCGTGGTTCCACGTCACACCCGATCTCCAGATCGTCGATCCGGGATTGAGCGCCAGCGACACCGCCGTCATCGTCGGGCTTCGCGCAAACATCAGTTTTTGAGCAGATAAAGCGGATAGAATCGGCACAACCGGATCCTGAAGAAAGGTTGGATGAGATGCGAAAATCTACGATTCGCGGCGTGTCATCACTCGCAATCGTCATCGTCGGGGGGGGACTTGCCTATATGCTGGGCCGGCATGATGAGAGGGCTGGCGAGGGTTTTTGGGCAGCTTCGAGTGTCAACGCACAGGAAGCCGCCAAATCGCCGGTGTCCCCCGTCAAACCTCTGTCGAAGCAAGATGTCTACTACCCCGGCACAGAGGGGCTCGCGCCGGATGAAATGCGGGTGGTCGCCTGTGGGACAGGTATGCCCAACTCGCGGCCAAAGCAAGCAGCGGCGTGCTTTCTGGTCGAGTTGGGCAACGGCGACAAATTCATCTTCGACATTGGGAACGGTTCGGCGGAGCGGCTCTCGGCGCTGAAGATACCATACGACTACCTTGATAAGGTCTTCATCGGGCACCTTCACTCGGACCATTTCGGTGCCCTGGGAGACCTCTGGATCGGTGGGGTCATCGGCAATCGCATCAAACCGTTGCGGGTCTGGGGTCCCAGTGGTCACAAGCGCGAGTTCGGTACCGCCTATGCCTTGGAGCACATGCAGAAGATGTTCACTTGGGACAGCGGAAGCCGCCAAGGGAACGTGGACATCCGAGGTCAGGTGCTCAAGGTCACCGAGTTCGACTACAAGGGCATCAACCAAGTTATCTATCAGGAGAACGGCGTCACCATCCGCACCATTCCGGCGATCCACGCTCTGGATGGTCCGGTGAGCTTCATTCTGGAATGGAACGGGCTGAAGTTTGCGTTTAGCAGCGACACATTCCCGAATAAATGGTGGATAAAGTATACGGCGGGGGCCGACATCGCCATCCACGAGGCTTTCGCAACGCCGAGAATTCTGATTGCAAAGCAGAATTGGACGGCCGGTGCGGCGCTGAACGTCGGCACGCAAGTCCACACATCGCCCGCTCAGTTCGGCAAAGTGATGTCTTTGATCAAGCCTCGCATGGCTGTCGCCTATCACTTTTTCAACGACTTTGACACGCTTCCGGAACAGTTGGCTCAGGTCCGCCAGACCTACGATGGCCCGCTGTCCATGGCCACGGATTACATGGTATGGAACGTGACCAAGAGCGACATCCGCGTGCGGATGGCCGTGATCGACGAAGACATCTGGCCGCAGCCGGCCGTAGCGAAGAAGCTTCCGCCGGACCGGAGCACCCGGATCGGATTCTCGGACTTCATTCTGAGCGGGCGCGAGCCATTTCCCGAGATTGTCCAGAAGATTTATGACG
>JAPULJ010000318.1 GCA_027295145.1 Alphaproteobacteria bacterium
TCTTCGCCCTCCATGGCCTTCTTGACGACCTGCTTCACGATCACCGAGCGCTTCGAAAGCCGTCGGGCCTGGTCGCCTTCCCGCACCGTGACGATCTGGCCGAGTTCCTTCTCCATCAGCTCATCGAAGGCCGTCGGGTTCTTCGGCCGCCCTCGCGGATTGCCCGACTGGCCGGGCTTGAACTGTGTGTGCCGGGGCGGCTTTCGATAGCCGACCCCATGAGAACCCGAGTCTTCGGACTCGGTTGTAGGCGGATCTGGGCTCGAGCTGTCCGGGTCCTGCGTTCGAGCTTCAAGATCCGCCTGACGGCGAACGCGGGGAGGTGACCTGTCCATCGTGACTCACCTCCTCGACCTGCGGGCCTTGCGGCGTGCTGCATCGCGCGATGCACCTGCACCCAGGCGCTCGGCCCGCATCTGCTCGAAGGTCCGGCCGGTCTCGCCATGGACGGCGGCCTCGCCCGTGTAGTCCTGCCAACGCTCGACTGCCACATCCACGTAGCGGGGATCCAGCTCCATGGCATAAGCCCGCCGGCCGGTCTTCTCGGCCGCGAGGATCGTGGTTCCGCTGCCGACGAAAGGGTCGAGCACGATGTCGTTCCGCCGCGTGCAGTCCTTAATGGCGTCCGCGACGAGCGCGACGGGCTTCACGGTTGGATGCATCGCCAGCTCCTCCTGCCGGCCTTCCCGGAACGTATTGACGCCCGCGTAATCCCAGACATTGGTCCTATATCTTCCATGCCGGCCAAGGTCGATATTGTTTGTGTGCGGTTTGGTACCGGCCTTGAACACGGCGATGATTTCATGTTTTGACCGGTAAAACGAACCCATGCCGCCATTTGATTTGTTCCAGACAACGATGTTCTTCAGTTCGTCGAAAACACTTCTCCCAGCCTCGAGGGCGTGCCAGGCGTGGCGCCAATCGATGAACACAAAGGCCAGCGCGCCGTCGCAGCTCGCCGCCCTCATGCACGCAAACGCGTCCGCGAGAAAGGCGACGAAGTCGGCGTCGTTGAGCTCGCCCGCCGCGGCGATAAAATCGCCGTGTCGCGCGGCGGCGGTCCGGCCGATATGGCGCGCGCTGACGTTGTAAGGAGGATCGGTCAGCACCATGCGGGCGCGGTCCTCGCCCATCAGGATGGTGTTGGCGGCGGTGTCGCGGGCGTCGCCGCAGAGAACGGTGTGCTCGCCGAGTCGCCAGATATCGCCGGCACGCGAGACCGGCGGATCGATGGAGATCTCGATCGTCTCTTCCTCGCGAGCCGTTTCGTCGACAATCTCGAAGCCGAGCAGCCGATCGATCTCGCTGGTCTCGAAGCCCGTCACCTCGAGCGGAAAATCGAGATCAAGGGCGTCGAGGATCTGGAAATTCTGCGCCAGCAGGGTCTCATCCCAGGCGGCGCTTTCCGTCAGCCGATTATCGGCAAGCACAAAGGCGCGCTTCTCGGCCTCGGTAAGGTCGGTGACGCGCACAGCCGGTACAGTGTCCAAGCCGAGCCGCCTTGCGGCTTCGACCCGCGCATGACCGGCAAGAATGTGGTTGCGGTCATCGATGACGATCGGCGTGTTGAAGCCGAAGGTCTCGATCGACCGCGCCAGGGTTCGGATCTGGGCTGCCGGATGGCATCGCGCATGGTCGGGGAAAGGCTGGAGCTGATCGATCGGGACATCAATGGCCGCGAGCCTGCCCCAATTCGGTTCTCTCCGGCAATTAGTGCTTCGACTGTCCAGATCCTGTGTCATTGCGTGCTCGGCCTCTTTAGTCTTCGGTTGGCTATTGTTGGGTTTCACTCATCACGCACGGTTCCGACCACGGCCCGGTTCAAGGCGCGGAATGTCTCGTCCGATATCGTTGCCGTCCGCTGGAGATCGCCGGGCTGACGAAACCTCCGCAACTGCTCGAAAAGCACATCCGCATGGGGTGCGAAGTTTGCAACGCTCTCGATGCCGTCCTTTCGGATCATCAGCCTGGCGATAAGATCCTTGGTATTCAGCTCCAGCTTGACCTCTGCATTCTCATATTGGGCCGGGTCGATCCGGATCAGCTTCTCGACCGCATAGTGAAGCCGAAGTCCGGGCCAATCGGGGATGACGTCCTCGAGGCCGGGGGTCGGCGTCGGCGGTGCGCCAAAGCCTGCAAGATTGCACCAGACCACTGCAATCTCATGAGCGCGCGTCGCGACAGACGCCACCATCACCGAGAGGAGTAACGTCGCCGCATCTTCCGCCGTGATCCGCGACGCGCTCAGCCCGCGTCCGCTTTGCGTGCGTAGCCCTGCGACCGCAAGCGATCGGTCAATGACGACGACCGTCTTGCGCGGTTCGCCGAGCGTCTCGGACAGAAGGTCTATAAAAGCACCTGGTCGCACATACGTCTCCCAATTTTCGGGCAGCTGAGCATGAGTCATGTGTCCTGCCTCTCGAGCATCATACACTATTTGCGCAAAATATAAATACTAATCCATACCGCCGCCGCCAACCCTAGCCGGATCATTAACCGATCGATGTCGTCACTACCGGTGACATGTTCCTGATGAACCGTCCCCCCGACGACCATTACTGCCGCGCGACGGCGCTCGGGGGGGAGCCATTCGCCCCCGGATCGGACGGTATCAGGAGGAGCTGTGATCAGTCTCCGGGCGATCATGACAGTTTCTGTCACCCGCTCCGATTACCTAAACCACCGACGAAAAATCTGATAGAGCGGCATTGGGAGCAGCGCCTTGCACAAGCGTCGGCGGTCTCGAAACGCGCGCCCGCACCGACAATTTCCCGTAAGCGGCCATTTCTGACACGTGGGGCAGATTTCGAGCTGTGCG
>JAPULJ010000319.1 GCA_027295145.1 Alphaproteobacteria bacterium
GGGCCTGCCTTGGCATCTTGGAATATGATCGGCGCCGCGAAATAACATCCGAATAGCCACATCGGTCGGTCCAGCCGCGCGCTTTCAAAATCCAGTTGTCCCTCAACGCGAGCACCGAAGAGTCGGACGCCCTTCGCGTGAACCTTCCGCGTATTCGGACGATCCGCTAGCAGGTGATAGATGACCTCTGCTCGAATGGTACGGCTCACCGGCCAATTCGCGCCATTCGCCGGATCGTCTTTCTTCGGATCGCCCACTCGCAGATCTAGCCACACGCCGTCCCGCGCCGCTGTCAGCAGGCGCTGTTCCGTCTTGCGTAAGCTTTTCGGCAATCCCGCCATCTTGCGAGTGTATGGCGCGCCCATATTCTCGTCTAGCGGGAACCAACGTAGGGACAGAAAGCGCGGCGCCCGTTGCCGCAAGCGCCTCCACCGCTATACTCCCCCGTTAACGCTAGGCATCCCCCCGAACAGGAGCATCCATACGTGCCCGACAATCCCGCCGCCCTTGATGTTGCCCCTCTTGACGTGGTGGGCATCGGCAACGCCATCGTCGATGTGCTGGCCCATGCCGAGGACCGGTTTCTCGAAGACCACGGGCTGGCCAAGGGGGCGATGACCTTGATCGATGGGGCCCAGGCGGAAACGCTTTACGCCGCCATGGGTCCGGGTATCGAGATTTCGGGGGGCTCGGTGGCCAACACCATGGCCGGGATCGCCTCGCTGGGCGGATCGGGGGCCTTCTTCGGCAAGGTCCGCGACGACCAGCTCGGCGAGGTCTTCGCCCACGATATCCGCGCCGCCGGGGTTAGTTACAAGACAGCCCCCGCCAAAGAGGGCGAAGCAACCGCGCGCTGCCTGATCTTCGTCACCCCCGACGCCCAACGCACGATGCAGACCTTTCTCGGCGCCTCGGTCGCGCTGGGCCCGGACGAGGTCGCAACGGAAACGGTGGCGGCCGCCCAGATCACCTATCTCGAAGGCTATCTGTTCGATCCACCGCTGGCCAAGGCAGCCTTCATCAAGGCCGCCGAGATCGCTCACGCGGCCGAGCGCAAGGTCGCCTTAAGCCTGTCCGATCCGTTCTGCGTCGATCGCCACCGCGAGGCCTTCCGCGATCTCGTCGATGGGCATATCGACGTGCTGTTCGCCAACGAAGAGGAAATCGTCTCGCTCTATCAGGCATCCGGCTTCGACGACGCTCTGCAATCGGTGCGCGGCAAATGCGATATCGCCTGCCTGACCCGCGGCGATAAAGGCTCGCTCATCGTTGCCGGCGATGAAGTTCACATCATCGACGCGGTGCCGGTCGCAAATGTCGTCGACACCACCGGCGCCGGCGATCTCTATGCCGCCGGGGTTCTGTACGGGTTGACCAACGGCCACGGCCTCGCGGAAGCGGGGCGCATCGGCGCGATTTGCGCCGGCGAGGCGATCGCCCATATGGGCGCCCGGCCGGAGGCGGCGCTAAAAAATCTGGTGGCGAAATCGCTTGGATGAGAAGAGGGGCTTTTCCCGTATCACCATGATCGCCGGCAACTCATGGCTTTGTGAAATCGCATGACAGCGCCCTCATGACAGTGACCGCCAAACGGCACAAACCAAGCTGGTCGGAAACCTGGGTCGCTTTTACCAAGCGGCCGGTCATCGTCATGCTGTTCCTGGGATTTTCGGCCGGCCTGCCGCTGTTGCTGATCCTGGCGACGCTTTCGTTCTGGCTGCGCGAGGTCGGCATCAGCCGCTCGGCGATCGGTTTTTTCTCGTGGGTCGGCCTGGCCTATGCGCTGAAGTTCCTGTGGTCGCCGCTGGTCGACAGGATTCGCCTGCCGGTCCTGACGCGTTTGCTGGGCCAGCGGCGCTCCTGGATGCTGCTGGCACAGATCGGTATCATCGGCGGTATAATCGGCATCGCCTCGAGCGACCCCACAATCAACATCCTGTCAACGGTAGCGTTTGCCACGCTGGTTGCCTTCTCCTCGGCGACCCAGGATATCGCAATCGATGCCTTCCGCATCGAATCCGCCCCCGACGATCAACAGGGCTATCTTGCGGCGGCCTATCAGTACGGCTACCGGGTGTCGATCATTCTGGCGCAGGCCGGCGCGCTGTACATGGCGGCGATCCATAGCTGGCAATTCGCCTTTTTTGTTCTCGCCGGCTCGATGGGGATCGGCGTCGTGACGGTCCTGCTGGTCCGCGAGCCGGAGCACAAATTTGACCCCGAGACCAGCGCCCGCGAGCGGGCACTCGCCGAGCAAGTCGCCCGGCGTGGCCATCTGGGCGGGTATGTCAAGCGGATCGCGGTTTGGTTTTCCGGCGCTGTCGCCGGTCCGTTCATCGACTTTTTCGCCCGCAACGGATGGATGGCGTTGATCGTCCTGGCGCTGATCGGCACTTTTCGCTTGTCGGACTTCACCCTCGGTGTGATGGCCAACCCGTTCTATGTCGATATCGGCTTTACCAAGATCGAAATTGCCAATATCGCCAAGGGCTTCGGCCTGATCATGACCCTTATCGGGGTCGGGCTCGGCGGGGTTCTGGTGTTCCGCTTCGGCATTATGGCCATGCTCCTAGTCTCGGCGGTTCTGCTCACCGTGACAAATCTTTTGTTTGCAGCGTTGGCGATGGTCGGCTCGGAGATCTGGATGCTGGCGATCACCATCAGCGGCGACAACGTGGCCGCCGGCATATCCGGCACCGTATTCATCGCCTACCTGTCCTCGCTGACAAACCGGAGCTATACGGCGACCCAATACGCTTTGTTCACGTCGATCATGAGCCTGCTCGGCAAGCTCGTCGCCGGGTTCTCGGGCGTCGTCGTCGACGCCACCGACTGGGTTACATTCTTCATCTATGCCTCGGCCCTGGGCATCCCCTCGATCATTCTGATCAGCGCAATCATGATCCGCGGCAAGGAAGGAACGCCGGGCTATCATCTCGGGGGCCCGCCCGACCGGCCGGCGGTTGCGGCCAAACCCGCCGAATAGGCCGCTTGACCCGGGCCTCGCCGACTTACACTCTCACGCGGCACAGATGTCGGTCTCTTCCAAACCCAGCGAGCCGTGAGCCCATGAGCGAAGACGAGATCACCCTCGCGGATATCGAGGCAACGCGCGCGATAATCGCGCCCTGGGTGATCGAGACCCCGGTCGTGCTCTGGGGTGGCCGCGAGATGGCCGAGCGCGTCGGCGCCGATACCGAGGTCTGGCTCAAACTTGAACTCATGCAGGTCGCCGGCTCCTTCAAGTCGCGCGGCAGCCTCAACAACCTGCTCGGCCTTGACGCGGCGGCGCGGGAGAAGGGTGTGACCGCGATTTCCGCCGGCAATCACGCCATCGCCGTCGCCTTCGCCGCGCGCGAGCTGAACGCCAAAGCCAAAGTGGTGATGCCCGCGTCGGCGAACCCCTTTCGGATCGCGCGCTGCCGCGAGATGGGCGCGGAAGTGGTTCTCGCCGACGACATCGCCAGCGCATTCGACGAGGTCAAACGCATCGAGGCCGAAGAAGGTAAAACCTTCGTTCATCCCTTCGAGGGGCGCGCCACCATCCTGGGCACCGCAACGGTGGGTCTGGAGCTGATGCGCCAGCTTCCTGATCTCGAGGCCATCGTGGTCCCAATTGGTGGCGGCGGGCTGATTTCCGGCATCGCCCGCGCTGTCAAACTGATCAACCCTGATTGCCTCGTCTACGGCGTCGAACCCGAAGGCGCACCAACCATAACCAAGAGCCTTTCGGCAGGCGAGCCCCAGGCGATCGACGCGGTGCGCACGATTGCCGATTCGCTGGGCGCCCCGCACGCCGCGCCCATGTCCTTTGGCCTTATCCGCGATCATGTGGAGGAAGTCGTGCTGGTCGACGACGACGCGCTGTGCGCCGCGCTGGCGCTCCTGTTCGCCGAGCGAAAGCTGGCGGCCGAGCCGGCGAGCGCGGCGTCCACAGCGGCGCTCCTGGGCCCGCTAAAGCACAAGCTTGCGGGCAGGCGCGTCGCTCTCGTGGTGTCAGGCGCCAATATCGATCTCAAGGGCTACGCCGAGCATGTGAGCGCGGGGCTGGCGGGCAGCGCGGCGTAAGGGAAAGGAGGAACGCCGGGTTTTGCTTCGGGATACGAGCCGCAACCGCCGCCCCTCGCTTAATCCTTGCAGTCGTGACACCGTTGCCGTTTAAGAGCGTGGGGGCCTGGCCCCCGATCAATCCTTTTCCCCGCCGGGCCGAGCTCGGCGCGGGACCGCATGATGGAGCGTGCCATGCGCATCGGTTGCCCTAAAGAAACCAAGACCCTGGAATATCGCGTTGGCCTCGTACCGGGCTCGGTGCGCGAGCTGGTCCATAATGGCCACGAGGTGACGATGGAAACCGGCGCCGGCCTCGGCATCGGCTTCGACGACAGCGCTTTCGAGGCCGCTGGCGCGCGCATCGCGGGCACCGCCAGCGAGCTGTTCGAGCACGCCGAGATGATCGTCAAGGTCAAGGAGCCGCTGGCCCCGGAACGCAAGATGCTGCGCGAGGGCCAGGTGCTGTTCACCTACCTCCATCTCGCCGCCGACCGGGACCAGACGCGCGAACTCCTGGCATCGGGCGTCACCGCCATCGCTTACGAAACCGTGACTGGGGCCGATGGCGGGCTGCCCTTGCTGGCGCCGATGAGCGAGGTCGCCGGCCGGATGTCGATCCAGGTCGGCGCGCACTTCCTGGAAAAGGAGAATGGCGGCGCCGGGGTACTACTGGGCGGCGTTCCGGGGGTTGCCGCGGGCAAGGTCGTCATAATCGGCGGCGGGGTCGCCGGCAGGAATGCTGCGCGCATGGCCATGGGGTTGGAAGCCAACGTCACCGTCCTCGAACGCTCGCTGCCCAAGCTCGACGAGCTCGATACGCTCTACGGCGGCCAGATCAATACGCTCTATTCGACCGTCGATGCCGCCGAGCGGGCGATCACCGACGCCGATCTCGTGGTCGGCGCCGTGCTGCTGCCCGGGGCGGCGGCGCCGCGCGTCGTCACCCGCGATATGCTGCGTGCCATGCGGCCCGGCTCGGTGGTCATCGATATTTCGATCGATCAGGGCGGTTGTTTCGAGACCAGCCGGCCGACCGATCACGCCAACCCGACCTTCGTCGAGGAGGGCATCGTGCATTACTGCGTCACCAACATGCCCGGGGCGGTGCCGCGAACCTCGGCCTTTGCACTGAACAACGCCACCCTGCCCTTTGTTCTGCGCATCGCCGACAAGGGCGCCAAATGGGCCCTCAACGATGACCCCCACCTGATGGACGGGCTCAACGTCCATGCCGGCAAGGTTACCTACGAGGCAGTCGCCCGTGACCTCGAGCTCGACTACACCCCGCCGGAGCGCGCGCTGGCGGCCTGAGCAGGGCCCGGTCAGCGCTATGCGGATCGAAGTTCGCCAGGACGACATCACGACCCTTGAGGTCGGCGCTATCGTCAATGCTGCCAAAGAGAGCCTGCTCGGCGGCGGCGGTGTTGACGGCGCCGTCCACCGGGCGGCCGGGCCGGAGTTGCTCGAGGAATGCCGGGCGCTGGGCGGTTGCCCGACCGGCTCGGCCAAGATCACGGCTGGCTACGATCTACCGGCCGAACACGTGATCCACGCAGTTGGCCCGGTATGGCGCGGTGGTGGCCAAGGCGAGCGTGATCTTCTCGCCGGCTGTTACCGCACCGCTCTCGCCCTCGCCGAGCAGCACGGCGTGACATCGATCGCCTTCCCCGCCATTTCGACCGGCGTCTATGGTTATCCCAAGGAGGCGGCCGCGCGGGTCGCCCTCGATACGCTAAATGAAGCGCCATCTTCCGCGATAACCTTTGTCATCATTTGCGCTTTCGATAGCGAAACCGCCGATATCTACAGCCGCCTTCTCGGCTGATCATCCGTACAGAACGATCGCTGCCAGGGCGGACCAGATACGCTCACCGAGGACCCAAAAAAATGTGGCGCCGGGGCCTGCGTTCAGCTACACACCACTCGATTACTTGGGGGGTCTAGGGGTCCGGTTCGCAAAATGTCTTCCGACACCGAATCGCCCAAGATTGCGGCGACGGGCGGGAATCGCTCGGGCGAGCCTATGCAGGCTCAACGCTCGACCGCCCTCAAATCGCTTGACAGGGATCTCAAGGGTATTGGCCGCCTCGAGAAGGCCGGCCGCGATACGGTACCGCGCGCCGCCGCCCTCGGTATCTGCCTTGTCTTTCTGGTCCTCGTCTGGGCCTACGTTCAGAACCAATCGGGCGGGCTCGCGGGCGGCTCATTCATCGTCGCCGCCGCGGTCATCGGCGGCTATATGGCGCTCAATATCGGCGCCAACGATGTCGCCAACAATGTAGGACCGGCGGTCGGCTCGCGGGCCCTGACCATGGTCGGCGCGCTTATGATTGCCGCGGTGTTCGAGACGGCCGGGGCGATCATCGCCGGTGGCGATGTCGTCAAGACCGTCTCCAAGGGAATCATCGATGCAAGGCAGATCGCCGACGCCGGCACGTTTGTCCGGGTGATGCTGGCGGCCCTCCTCGCCGCAGCCCTATGGATCAACCTCGCGACCTACCTCGGTGCGCCTGTCTCGACTACCCATTCTATTGTCGGCGCGGTAATGGGCGCCGGTATCGTCGCCGCCGGATTCTCGGTCGTCAACTGGCCGACGATGGTCAAGATCGCCGCCAGCTGGATGGTCTCGCCCATCCTCGGCGGCATCATCGCGGCAATATTTCTGGCTTTCATAAAATTCAATATCCTGTTCCGCGAGGACAAGCTGGCGGCGGCCAAGACCTGGGTGCCGGTCCTCGTTGGACTGATGGCCGGGATATTCTCGATGTATCTGGTGACCAAGGGATTGAAGAATGTCTGGAAGCCGAATTTCGTATACGTCTTGGCGATCGGCGCCGGGATCTTCGCCATCAGCTATATCTGGGTCAGACCGCAGATCGCCAGGCGGGCGGCAACGCTCGAGAACCGGCGAAAATCCGTAAGCTCGCTTTTCGTCCTGCCCTTGATCTGCTCGGCCGCTTTATTGTCGTTCGCGCACGGCGCCAACGATGTCGCCAACGCCGTCGGCCCGCTCGCCGCCATCGTCCATACCGTGACCGCCGGTGGCATCGCCACCAAGGTCGAAATTCCGATCTGGGTATTACTGGTCGGTGGCATCGGCATATCGGCGGGGCTCTTCCTCTTCGGCCCCAAGCTAATCCGCACCGTCGGCGAGAAGATCACCAAGCTCGATCCTTTACGCGCCTTCTGCGTTGCGCTGTCGGCGGCGATCACGGTGATCTTCGCTTCCGCCCTGGGCCTTCCGGTAAGCTCGACCCATATTGCCATCGGCGGGGTGTTTGGGGTCGGATTCTTCCGCGAGTTCCACGCCAATTGGCTCAAGGACGCGCTGGCGCGTAGGGCCGAAGCCAAACGCCATCCTGCCGGCACGCCCAACGTCAAGCAGATCAAGAAAGCGAAAAAGGCGTGGCGTAAAAAACTGGTACGCCGCAGGCATTTAATCAGAATCGTCGCCGCCTGGCTGGTAACGGTGCCTCTGGCGGCCCTGTTGTCGGCCGCGATCTACATCACCTTGCGGTCTATTTTCTAGGGCTCCCGCTTGTGGCTCATGGTGGGCGCGGGTCTCCCGCCCACGCAACGAACCAGCCAGACCGGTTTGCACCGCCCGAGCAAATCGGGATAATCGCGACGGCCCGGCCGAACCGGGCGAACCCAAAACCCTCTCCGATCATCCGGGACAACTTATGCCACGAGGTCATTCAGCGCCGACCGCCGCCGATCCGGACAGCCTCAAGCAGGCCCGGCCTTTCCTGTGGCTGATCTACCTCAACGCCTTCGTCACCGGCACCATCATCATGTCTTTCGAGATGCTCGGCAGCCGCTACCTGAACCCCTATTTCGGCAGCGGCATCTATACCTGGGCAGCGTTGATCGCGACGGTGTTGATCGCCCTGATGGTGGGTTATTTCATTGGCGGCTGGTTGGTCGACCGGCGGCCGAGCCACAAGGTACTGGCTCTGCTGATCGTCGCCTCCTCGGCCTATCTGGGCTTTGTGCCGCTCGCCGCGGATCCCATCCTCGCCGCTATATTCGACAATATCGAGAGCGTCAGGACCGGCAGCCTGGCGGCGGCACTGGCGCTTCTTTTCGTGCCGCTGACGCTGCTTGGCGTCTATTCACCCTTCGCCATCCGCCTCACCTTACGCGATACGGCACGTTCGGGAAGCGTCGCTGGGCGTATCTACGGGGTCTCGACCTTTGGCAGCGTCTTTGGCACTTTGATTACTACCTTTACGCTGATCCCGGCGCTGGGTTCACGTAGCATCACCTACCTGCTGGCTGGCCTAACCCTGGCTTCGGGTCTGTCGTTCCTGATCGCCGTACCGGCCATCGCGGCAAGGCGCGGTTTGGTGCTGGCTTGCGCCGTGGCGGCCGGCTTGAGCCTGCTTCCCGGCCAGGTGTTGGCAGCAGCGCCGGACGTATTCGCGCGCTACGACGTTGGGTCCGCGCCGCGCATCAAAGTCGAGCAGATCGAAACCGAATACAACAACATCTTCGTTACCAGACAGGGAGATTTTGTCACCATGTCGTTCCGGGTGCGCCGGCGGGACGAAACCGAATCAGTGATCAACCTGCGCGATCCGGGAGCCCTGCCGCTGCCCTATACGCGGGCCATGACGCTCGCCGTGGCTTATGTCGACGAGCTCGATACGATGCTGATGATCGGCCTCGGCGGCGGCACCACTTCGCGCTACCTCAAACGCCACCTTCCCAACCTCGACGTGACCATCGCCGAGCTCGACCCCGGCGTTATCGCCATGGCCAGGAAACATTTCAAGCTGAAGGAAGGACCTGGCTACCGGATCGTTCCGCGCGATGGCCGCGTGCTCCTCACCCGCAACCGCAAGGCCCGCTACGATATCATCATGGTCGACGCCTTCCGCGGCGGCTACGTGCCGTTTCACTTGCTGACCCGCGAATTTTACCAGATCCTCAAACAGCGTTTGGCGCCGGGCGGGGTAGCGGTGTTCAATATCCACGGCGGGACCAAGTTGTTCGACAGCACGATCGCCACCCTCAAATCGGTTTTTGGAAATGTCGAGACGGTACCGGCGGCGGGCAGCGTCATCGCCGTGGTCCGCCTGGGAGCGCCACTATCCCTGGCCGAAGCCAAAATCCGTGCCGCCGCACGCCAGCGCATGTATAATTTCCGCTACGATCTGACCGAAATATTTAACAAGCGCACAGTGTTCGAGATCGACCCAAAGGCCCGCATCCTGACCGACGATTTCGCGCCGGTGAACCTCTATGACAGCATCAAGAGATCGAACAAAAAACATAAGTAGATTTTTGTTTTATAACAATGCCTTACCTACTAAAATCCACGATGGGGCAATTCGAGAGGATTTGACCGTTTCGAGACCCGTCCACCGCTAGGATACATGAAGTGCAATACCGGTGCCCCTGGGCAATCAGGGGGCGTTCATTGATGTCATCACCACCGATTATCATTAGGAAATTAGCAATGCTCGGCGTGGTACGAACCTAGCGAATTCTGGCCGCAAACCTGAGAGCATTCCGCCGCCAGCAAGAACAAATATCGGATTGGAACCGGCCCAAGCAATGGAACGGCTGAAACAACTCGTCCGCAGCAGAATCGTATGGGAGGTGGCGGGAGCTGTGTTCCTCGGCATCCTCGCGGTCGAGATCATGATCACGATCCCGAGCTACCGCTATCGCGAAAATCATCAGTTTGCCCTGCTTGAAAGCGAGGCGAGGACAATCGTCGACACTCTCGGCAAGTTGGCACCGGCCGATACCTCGCCCCATGAATTCGGCGCCCTTGGCCGGCAGCTGACGGTAGGATCGCGACTCAAAGGCATGGCCATCTACCATCGCGGTGGGCGGTTGGTCCTCTCCATCGGAGAGAAGCCGGTACTACGGCCCAGGCTCGGGCCGCGCGCAAAAGCCAAGCCGGTCAATGCGAGGCGGCGCTCACCCAAACGATACGAGATCGCGTTCCGGCGCAGTAACCGGGGATCTGCATACTTCGTCGTCGCGCGTATGGATTCGACCTCCCTGAAGCAGGAGCTGGGCAATTTCATTCTATGGCGAATGCTGGCCACCGCCGCCGTCGCTATCTCCGTGACCCTGGTCGCGATGTTGATGTTCGGCCGGCTCGTCCTGCAACCGCTACTGCGCTTGCACGGGTCGATAAAGGCGAATAATTCACGCTCACTCGGCCACAGCCTGCTGGCCCGTGGCAATGAGGTCGGCGCGGTTGCGCGGGCGGTAAAATCCTTCATGGAGACCAGCGCCGAGGCACAGCGGATCAAGGCTCGCCAAAACGAATTGCTCGAAGAGCAGGTGCGGGCGCGGACTGCCCAACTTAACAAAGCCAAAGAGGTTGCCGAGACCGCCAACCGCGCCAAGTCGGAGTTTCTGGCCAATATGAGCCACGAGTTGCGTACACCCCTTAATGCCATCATCGGTTTCTCGGAAATGATGGAGCAGCAGCTGCTGGGCGAGCTTTCCGAAAAGTACCGGGAATACGCCGGCAGCATCCATACCAGCGGCGCGCACCTGCTCGATATCATCAATGATATCCTCGACATCTCACGCATAGAATCGGGCGATGTCGAGCTGATCGAGGAGACATTCACCCCCCAATCCACGGTCGATTCCAGCGTCCGCCTGATCTCCGAGCGAGCGAACGTAAAAAATATCGCATTGAGCGTCGAGCTCGCACCCGAATTACCGCAGATCTTTGCCGATGCGCGAAAGATCAAGCAGGTGCTGATCAACCTGCTGTCGAACGCTGTCAAGTTTACCGACTCTGACGGCAAGGTGTCAGTATCGGCGCACATGCTCGAATTCGGGCTTGCCATCGTGGTCTCGGATAACGGCATCGGCATGCGGGCATCCGACATTCCCACCGCGCTCGCGCCCTTCGGCCAAGTCGATAGCGCGCTCGAGCGCAAATTCGAGGGCACCGGGCTCGGCCTGCCGCTGTCGAAGTCTCTCGTAGAACTCCATGGCGGCGAGTTGTGGATCGAGAGCGAGCTGGGCCGCGGCACCACGGTTACGTTCACGCTGCCCCAGGAGCGGCTGGTGCGGGCTGAGGACGGCACGCGGCATTCGTCGGGCAGCGGGGCTGCCTGAATCGGCGCCAAAGGCCGGCACGGGCGCGGTACGCCACGAAAATTAATTATTCTTCAAAAGGTTATGAGTAAAATTTTGGGATCGCGCAGGTGTGCCTGCGAGCCGCCCGATCCGCCTTCAAGGAGGATACACCCAAATTGGCGAAGCAGGACCTGACAATGCGCCCGGCTTGCGGTGCGGATATCCTGCCCTATGCCGGATTTCTCGCCGACCCCGAGGTCACGGTCTGGCTCGACGATACGGCGCAGGTGCCGATCTCGTCGGCGCGGGTCGAGGCGATCCTGCTGCGCGAGGCTTGGTGCCTTTGGGCGCTCGAGCATGAGGGGCGCTTCATCGGCGTAACCAGCCTTTATGAGCCCGATCTCGCCCGCGGTTGCGCGCGCTTCTCCGTTGTCATCGGCGAGCGCGAAGCCTGGGGCAAGGGCCTCGGTTCCATCGCGACGCGCAACGTCGCCGCCCACGCCTTCGAGAATCTGGGCTTGCGCAAGATCATTTCCGACTACCTCGAACCCAACATCGCCTCGAAGAAAATCCACCAGCGCGCCGGCTTCGTCGTAGAGGGCCGCTTACGCGAAGACGCCTGGCGCCAGGGCCGCTGGGTCGATCGCATTGTTCTTTCTCTGCTCGCCGGCGAATGGCGGGACTCTCGGAAATGATTCTTGGCCGGCCCAGGCCGCTGGTGTTGGCCGCAGCCCTCCTGCTCTCCGGGCTAATCGCCGGCGGACCGGCGGCGGCACGCGCGCGCTGGCAACTGGGCCCGGTACAGATTGCCACCATCGACGGTGAGGTGGCGATCGCCAAGAAGCAGTACCGCAGCCGGCAATACCTCGCTGCGCGGGCAACGGCGCGGATCGTCCTGCGACGCCGGCCGGACAATATCGGCGCTTTGAGCTTTCTCGGCTGGAGCGAGTATCAGCTCGGCAATTACCGCGCGTCCAGCAGGGCCTTTAGCGCAATCCTGCGCTGGCAACCCAATTCCCCCGACGCCCTGATCGGGCTCGGCTGGTGCAACTTCAAGCTCGGCCGCCTGATGCAGTCGGAAAAGAATTTCATTGCTGCCCGGCCGTTGACCGTGGGTGACCAACGCTACGTCGTCGCCGATGGCCTCGGCTGGATCGCCTTCGCGCGTGGCAAACTTGATCGCGCAGAACTTCAATTCCGCAGCCAGGCCGAGCAGCGCCGCAAGGGCCGGATCCAGCACGACGGCGATCTCGGCCTCGCCTGGATCGCCATGCGGCGGGGACGTTTTGCCCAGGCCACGGCGCTTCTCGATAAGGGACTGCGCGAGAGTCCTGACTACTTCAGGCTGCACGACGCCCGCGGACGCGCCGCGCTCCTGCAGGGCGACTACAAGGGCGCCGTCGCGCACGCGCTCATGGGCCTCAAATACGTTCGCTACAACAGCGAGCTCTACTACCTCCTCGACGCTGCAATGCAGCAGCAGGGGGATCCGGCCAAGGCACTCGCGACTTACCGCGCGCTGATCCGCGCCTACCCCGACATTCCCGCCTATTACAATGGTCTCGCCTGGGTCGAGCTGCGCCGAAAGCGTTGGCGCAAAGCCGAGGCCAGCTTCCTGATCGCGCTACAGATGCAGCGGAACAACGCAGTCGCCCGCTTCGGCCTCCGCCAAACCGTCGCGCGGATGAACGCGGTTGCGATTGACGCCTGGAAGCTCTACGAAGGCGGCGATTACGGGCCAGCGCTGGCTGGGTTCAACAAGTTGCTTGGACCGGTGGCCCGGACCAATCCGGCCATCCAAACCGGCCGCGGATGGTCACTGCTCGCCCTCGGCCGGGCCAAACCCGCGGCCGCCGCCTTCACCGCCGCCCTGAAGATCGATCCCAACTTCGCTTCCGCCAAGCGAGGGCTGGCGGCGGCGAAATATGGCTACCGGACAGCTTACCTGCTGGCCTGGGATCTCGCTGAAGCCAAGCGCTTCCTCAAGGCCAGGGCGCAGTTCGTCCGTGCCCGCGCCGTCGCACCGAAGAGCGAGCAGTGGCGCATCGACGAGGGGCTCGCCTGGCTCGATCTCTTCGAGGGCAGGACGGCCAAGGCCGAAATCGTCTTCCGGCGCATTATCGAGGCCAACGCCACGGCCGATATCTCGCGAAAAGGCCTCGGCTACGCCGCTATCGAACGCAAGCAATACTCCAAGGCGATGGAGCATCTCAAAGCCTCCTATGCAATCCGCAAGCGTCAAACAGTGACCAGCTTCACCATCCCGGCAGACCGCCTCAACGACGCCGGCCGCTACAAGATGGCGCGCGAGATCGTCGAGGCCGGCGCCCGTATCCACGGCCAGAACGGCGCCATTCTCTTTCAGCTCGCCCGCGCCTATGCCGGGTTGGGCGACAGTCGGCGCGCCGCCATTCTAGCCAAACGCGCCGCCGGCTCGGCGCCGGTGGCGATTGACCCGGTTTTCGACAAGCTCAAACTACCCGCCGTCCTAATGACACCCGTCCGCCGTCGCCTCGCCTGGGGTCTTTATTTCGCCCGCGCCAGCAAGCAAGCCGCCAAACGCTTCAGTGCCATCGTCATTGCTACCGACGGCGGCCTCGAAGCGATCCGCGGGCGCGGCTTTGCCCGCTACCGCCTGCAGAAATATGCCGGCGCGATCGCCGATCTGCGTCTCGCTGCGACGAGTGAGCCGGGTAGATTGAAGCCGGTTCGCGAAATCGTGCCGATCCCAGGAACCGGGCGCTACTGGCCGATCCGCTACAACGCGAGCTCGACCCTCGCCTGGGCGCATTTTCGCCGCGGCAATATGCGGCTGGCGGCAGCGCAGTTCCGGGCCGTGCTGAAGATATATCCAAGTTGGATCGACGCCCTGACCGGCCTGGGCTACAGCCTGCATAAATTGGGGGACAGGGCCGGCGCTTTGAGCAGTTTCCGACAGGCGCTGCTGATATCCCCCGGCTACCCCGACGCCTGGCAAGGCATCCTACGAATGGGAGCAGAACGATGAGTGAACGCAAACTAAAACTCAACCAACGGGCAACCGTGGAAGGCAACGGTGTCGACGAAGATTACGTGCTCGTCGACACCCACAGCGCAACCCTGTGTGCCTGCAACGAGACCGCCTGGAGATTGCTCGATACGCTCAAATCGGGCGCCACGATCGGCGAAATGACCGACCGACTGACTACGGCCTACGAGGTCGAGGAAGAAACTGCGAAGGCGCACGTCGTCGAATTCGTGAGCCGCCTCGGCGTAATGGGATTGATCGATGAAGCAGCCTGACCTGCGCGTCGCGATCAGCGGCTTCGACGGGCTCGACGTGCCCCATCCGGGCGCGGCGGTGGCTCGCGCCTTGCGCGACAGCTGGGGCGAGCCGATCGAAATCCACGCCCTGGGATACGATCCGTTCATGACTGGCGCCTGGATGGAAGACGCTGTCAGCAAACTGCACACGCTGCCGGCGCTCACCGAGGGAGACGGGGCCCTGCTTGAACGCCTGGTCGGTTTGAGCGGACGTTTCGGCTTCGATGCATTTATTCCGACACTGGATCTGGAAGTGCCGATCGTCGCCCGCCTCGCCGGCCGGCTCGAATCGGTGGGACTCAAGACGTTGCTGCCGGCGCCCGAATCGATATACGCCACTACCAAACTGCGCCTGCCGAAATTTTGCCACGACCATGGTTTGCAGGCACCGCGAACCATTCACGTCCTCGATCTTGAAGAGCTGACCCTGCACGCCGACCAGTTCGGCTACCCGCTGTTCGTCAAGGGGACCGTGGCAGGTGCAACGCGCGTCCACAACGCTGCTCAGGCCCGGGCCGAGGCCGAGGCGCTGCACAAGAAATGGGGCGGCGGCGTGCTGCTTCAGGAAGCGTTGAGCGGCGAGGAATACAATGTTGCCGCCATTGTCGGCCGCGATGGCGAAGTCCGCGCCATCACCAGCATCCGCAAAGTGGGTATCAACGAAAAGGGTAAGGGCATCCTGTGCACCGTGGTCGACGACCCTGACATCGAGAAGGAAGCGCTTTCGATTCTGAATAAGCTCAACTGGCGTGGCCCGGTGGAACTCGAATTCATGCGCCCCGCGGCGGCCAATTCGCCCTACCTCATCGAGATCAATTGTCGTTTCCCGTCCTGGATCCTGCTCTCGCACTGGGCCGGCTGCAACTTGCCGGCGATCCACCTAGAGGAAATGCTGGAACGCCCGCGCACCCGGCTTGCCAAGCCGAAGGCCGGCACGACGTTCGTGCGCGACATCAACGAGACCGCCGTGCCGCTGGCGCAACTCGATGCCCTGGCGCGGTTCGGCAGTTGCGCCGGAACCGCGCGCTCGCCGCTGGTCAACCGCAAGAGCGATCCCGAGGGAATTCGGGTCGCCGTCAGCGGCATCAGCACCCTCGACGTTGTCAATGCAGGGCTCGGGGTCGCGCGCGCGTTACGGCTGGCCCCCGGGATCGGCCGGCTCTACGGGTTTGGCTACGGCAATTTCGATTCCGGCCTCTATCGGCCTGAACTATTCGACGCCGGGTTTCGGCTTGCCGCCTCCGACGATGCCGGCGTTCTGCTCGACCGCCTGCGGGCGATCCATGCCGAACATCCCTTCGATGTCGTGATCCCCTGTCTCGATGGTGAAATCCCGCGTTTCATCGAAATCGCAAACGAGCTTGAATCTATCGGCGTCCGCAGCCTCCTGCCCAGCAACGATGCCTTCGAAGCGCGGAGTAAGAGCAATCTCTTTGCATCCGAATCGCGAACCTCGCACGGTGGATTTGCCATCCCGGCGACGATCCTTGTCCGCTCGGAAAAGGCGGTCGAGAATGCGGTCCGCAAACTCGGCTTTCCGGTCGCCCTCAAGGGTCCTGTCTCGCATGCTTTTCCCGCGAACTCGCTCGACGAGGCGCGGGCGGCGTGGGCGGCCTTGCGGAAGAAAGGTTGTAGCGAAGCGCTGGTCCAGGAATTCATCGACGGCGAGCGATTCGCCGTCGCCGCGGTCTGCGATGAAGAAAGCAATCCTATCTCGACGCTCGCGATCAAGAAGCTGCGCATATGTGATCGCGGCAGCACCTGGAGCGCGGTCAGCGTCGATCAACCGGCGTTGCAGGCCAGTTTCTGCGCGTATCTGTCGGCGCTCGAATGGGTCGGCCCGGTCGAAGGGGAATTCATCCGCGATGAGACCAGCGAGCAGTTTTATCTGATCGAGGTCAACCCGCGCTTCACGGCGTGGATATCCTTCTCTGCCCATCTTGGGCTCAATCACCCCTACGCGGCCGCGCGCTTGGCCATGGGATTGCCTGTTGAAGCTCTGCCGGCCGTCAAGGACCTCGTCTTCATGCGCAGTTGCGAAGATGCGCCGATCAACAACACCGCCGTCGCGGCGATCGCCACAAAAGGAGTCATTCGTCATGGCTGAACCCGCGCGAAAACCCTACGAAGCGCCGCAGATTACACCGCTCACCTTCACCGCGGTGAGCAAGCATCTCAACGCCGACATCTCGGCCGACACCGGGTTCGATGAGAGCTACGAGATTCCCGAACTGCTGGCCCGCTTCGGCTCGCCGCTGTTCGTGGTTTCCGAAGCAGCTCTGCGCGGGCTCTACCGAAATTTCCGCGACACCTTCACCGAACCGGGGATCGAAACGCGGATCGCTTACTCCTACAAAACCAACTACCTGCCGGCGATCTGCGCCGTGCTGCACGAAGAGGGCGCCTGGGCCGAAGTCGTCTCGGGGCTCGAATACGAGCTCGCCCGGTCGCTGGAAATGCCGCCCGAGGAGATCATATTCAACGGGCCTTACAAGACCCGCGAAGAACTTCAGACCGCCCTCGGCCAGGGCTCGCTCGTCAATATCGACAATTACGACGAGCTCGAAGCCGTCACGCAAGTTGCCAACGGGCTCGGCCGCCCGGCTCGTGTCGGCATCCGCATCAATTTCAGCTACGGGCCGGCGCCGTGGACCAAGTTTGGGTTCAACGAAGAGAATGGCGATGCGCATACCGCGCTGGAACGGATTGCCGGCAACAAGAACCTCAAATTCGAGTCGCTGCACAATCACTGCGGCACGTTCCAACTCGTCTACGACATCTATGGGCGCGCCATTGAGGCGTTGATCCGCACCGCCAAGAAGGCGCGCGAACTGGGACTCGAGCCACATATCGTCGATGTCGGCGGAGGTTTTCCCTCGAGTAACAGGTTGAAGCCCGCCTTCGATTTGCCCGAAGGCCACAACCGCAAATCCGACACCCTGTTTCCCTACGCCGAGGCCATCCTCGGCCCCTTGAGCAAAGCGCGCGAACTGTTTGGCGGGACCCCGACGCTGATCCTGGAGCCGGGCCGAGCAATCGTCGATTCGGCGGTGCAGCTGCTGTGCAGCATTGTCGCAACGAAAGAAATCCCCGACAGCGGCAAGGCGGTGGTCGCCGACGGCGGCGTCAATCTGGTGCCCACCGCTTACTGGTACGACCACAAGGTTTCGCACGTCGAAACCAAGGGCGAAAACGACGGCAAGCTCGAGATGGTCAACGTATTCGGCCCCTTATGCATGCAGATCGATGTGCTTCGCGAGAACGTGATGCTGCCGCCGCTCAAGACCGGAGATCCGTTGGTCATCGGCAATGTCGGCGCTTACTGCCAGACCCAGTCGATGCAGTTCATCCAAGCCCGGCCGGCGACCATCATGCTCGGCCCCGACGGCCCCGAGGTGATCCGCCGCCAGGAAACGGCGGCCGATTTTTTCGCTCTCGATCAAGTTCCCAAACGCCTGCGGTCCAATGGCTGGAAGCTTTAACCGCTACGCCCGCTCGATCCTGAACGCGATCGCCCAGAGCGTGTTCTGCGACCGGCCGCTGGCCGGGTTACTCGTGCTGGCCGGGTTCGCCAGCGTGTCGCCGATCGCCGCCGCGGGCGCTTTGATCGGCGCAATCGCGGGAACCTTACTGGCCGAATTCCTGAGAAACTGGAGCCGGGCCGAGATCGAAGCCGGCATGGCCGGCGTAAATCTCGCCATCCTTGGCGCCTTTCTCGGTCTATCCGTCGGCGGCACGGCTTGGCACCCGATGCTGGCGGTACTCGCCGTTGCCGCATGCCTGGCCATCGAGCAGGCCCTGCGGCGGCTGCTCGACCCTCTTAATTTTCCGATCCTCTCGTTGCCGGCGGTCTTAAGCGTTCTTGCAATCATCACGGCCGTTGGCTCTACCGGCGCTTCGTTCTGGCCCGAACGCTTGGCGCTGCTATCGGACGGCATCGGCCTGGCGCCGGCAATTGCACTGTTCGCCGCGGCGATGGCGACCAAATCGATCCGGGCGACCGCCATGACGGGCGCCCTGACCGCCTTCGCCGCGGTCAGCTCGGGGGTCTTGCTCGGTACCGGCGCCGTCGGGCCGCCGAGCTTATGGGCGTTCACCGTCGCGCCGGTGGCGTTCGGATTGCACGCTGTATTTCTGGCCGGCTCCCGCCTCGGCGCATTCGCCAGCATCGCCGGCGCCCTGGCGACTAGCGGCATCTGGGCCGTTTGGACATTAAGCCCACTGGGAGCAGCGGTGCCGGCGTTGCTGCTGCCCTTCATATTCGGCACCTGGCTAGTGCTGGCGGTCGTCCGCCGCCGCACCGGATCGCTGGTGTTGGATCCCCCCATCTGGGCCACCGTCGAAGCCATCCGCAAATCCCGCGCCGCGCGCCGGCCAGTGGTCATCCTGACCGGTGCCGGCACCAGCACTGGCTCGGGCATCCCCGACTACCTGTCTGGCGCCTGGCTCGACAAGGACATCCCGGCCAGCACCTATTCCTACGAGCGGTTTCTCGATTCGGCACGCTGCCGGAGGCTCTACTGGGAAGCCTGTGACAAATTCCGAAAAGTCGCGGACAAGGCCATCCCAAACCGAGGCCACTGGGCGCTGGCGGCGCTGGAGCGCAATGGCTGGCTATCCGCCACGATCACCCAAAATGTTGATCGTCTGCATCAGCAGGCGGGCGCCAGCGAGGTGATCGAACTGCACGGCCAGATCAACCGCGTGCGCTGTCTCTCCTGCAGCGAGACCGGCGCGTGGCCCCCCTCCGGGGCGTGGCGCAAATTCGATCTGTGCTGCGGTTCGTGCGGCGGGCATCTGAAGCCGGCGGTGATCACGATGGGCGAAAATATCCCGCCGGCGGCCTGGGACCGCAGCCTGCTGGCGGCCAAGGATTGCGGCGTAATGTTGGTCATCGGCTCGCAGATAGCGGTCTCCTCGGCAGCCGAACTGGTGGCCAAGGCCCGCGACTATGGCGCTCGGATCGTTTTCATCAATCTTGGCGCGAAAGCGCATGGCTACCTTCCCGGCGACCTCTATCTCGAACACCGTTTCGAAGAAGCCATGCCGGCGATCGCCCGCCTTCTCGATTGCCCGCCGGAGCGCAAGGAAGCGCACAAAGACCCTGCCGCCAGCGAGGCGGGTGAAGTTGCGCGGGACGCCCCTCCAGCCGCCGAAGAGGATGTGACCTCGGTCGCATACTAAGCCCGGCTACTACGTTATCTCTCGATCGCCGCACTATCTCTCAATCGCTTCATGGGCAGCGAGGGCGGCGGCATTCACCAGATCGGAGACGCTCGATCCCATGTTGACGACCTGCACCGGCTTGGCGAGGCCGACCATGATCGGGCCGATGACGGTACCGCCGGCGAGTTTGTGCATCAGCTTTGCGGCGATGTTGGCGCTGTTGAGGTCGGGCATGATGAGCACGTTCGCTGGCCCCGACAGCCGGGCAAAGGGATAGAATTTGAGCACCGATTCGTCGAGCGCGGTATCGACCGAGATATCGCCTTCATATTCGAAGTCCGGGCTACGCGAATCGAGCATCGAGACGGCCTCCCGGATGCGGTCCATCTTCTCGCTCGGCGGATTGCCGAAATTCGAGAAGGC
>JAPULJ010000032.1 GCA_027295145.1 Alphaproteobacteria bacterium
GCCATCGCTGTGGAGAAACCGGCCGTGACCGACTACCCCATGACCCCTAGGGAGATCGTCTCCGAGCTCGACCGTTTCATCGTCGGCCAGGAAGATGCCAAGCGTGCGGTCGCCATCGCCCTGCGCAACCGCTGGCGCCGCCAGCAACTGCCCGAGGAGTTGCGCGAAGAGGTCCTGCCCAAGAACATCCTGATGATCGGGCCGACAGGCTGTGGCAAAACCGAGATCGCCCGCCGCCTCGCCCGCCTCGCCCAGGCCCCCTTTCTCAAGGTCGAGGCGACCAAGTTCACCGAAGTTGGCTATGTCGGCCGCGACGTCGAGCAGATTATCCGCGACCTCGTTGAAATCGCCATCGGCATGACCCGCGTGCGCCTGCGCAAGGAAGTCCGCGCCCAGGCCGAGGGCGCCGCTGAAGAGCGCGTCCTCGACGCATTGGTCGGCGAAGGCGCGGGCCGCGACACCCGCGAAAAATTCCGCAAAATGCTGCGCAGCGGCGAGCTTGACGACAAGGAGATCGAGGTCGAACTCACCGATCACAGTGGCGGCCTTCCGACCTTCGAGATCCCCGGCATGCCGGGCGCGCAGATGGGCATGCTCAACCTCAACGATATGCTCGGCAAGGCGCTCGGCGGGCGCACCAAGACGCGCACCATGAGCGTTTCCGAATCCCACACCGTGCTGGTCGACGAAGAGAGCGACAAGCTGCTCGACGAAGAAAAAGTCGTCGCAGAATCGATCGATGCGGTTGAGCAGAACGGCATCGTCTTCCTCGACGAGATCGACAAGATCACCGTCCGCTCGGACCGCATGGGCGCCGATGTCTCCCGCGAGGGGGTGCAGCGCGACCTATTGCCGCTGATCGAGGGCACAACGGTGGCAACCAAGCACGGGCCGGTCAAGTCCGACCATATCCTGTTCATCGCCTCGGGCGCCTTCCACCTCGCCAAGCCTTCGGATCTGCTGCCCGAGTTGCAGGGGCGCTTGCCGATTCGGGTCAATCTCAAAGCGCTGACCCGCGATGATTTCGCCCGCATCCTGCGCGAGCCGGAAAACTCGTTGATTATCCAGTACGAAGCGCTGATGAAGACCGAGGAGGTGACCCTCGAATTCGCCGACCCGGCGATCGAGGAAATCGCCACCCTGGCCGCCGAGATCAACCAGAATGTCGAGAATATCGGCGCCCGTCGCCTGCACACCGTGATGGAGCGGCTTCTGGAAGAGATCAGCTTCACCGCTACCGACCGGTCGGGAGAGAGCATAAATATCGACAAAAAATACGTCCAAGACAAGGTCGGCGCGCTGGCCAAAGACACCGATCTATCAAAATTTATACTTTGATACCAACCAGTTAAAAAAATCGGTTGAACGTTCCCTCCATCGCCGGGCAGTCGCTCCTGCTCTTGTCGAAGGGCGCTCATACCCAGAATCCAGGCACCGGCTTCTGGGTATGAGCTTCTCTTTCACACACTTTCGTCACCCCGGACTTGATCCGGGGACCAAACGATCGTTAGGACAGAGCGAACCTTCATCCTTCGACAGGCCCAGGATGAGGGCGCAGCAGACGAGGCGCCCGCTTTTCCTTGCATTTCGGGCCCGATCGCGCGAAATGTGCGCTCGCCCATGACCGACACGCCCAAAGCCTCCCAGCAGAATAATACCAAAATGCCGGCAAAGCAGGCCGTCGAAACGGGCGAGAAGAATAAAAAAAGAAGGCGCGGCCGCAGCTCCTTCGCCTGGTTCGTCGCCGGGCTGGCTATTTCGGCTGCGATCGTGCTGGGGGGCATCCTGTGGAACGCCTTTTCGGAGCCGCGCTACGTTTCCTCGCCGCCGCTCAACATATTCATTCAGAAGTTCAGCGGCTACATTCTGTCCGCCGCACTGATCGCGATAGCAATCTTCTGCGCTTGCCTTCTGCGGCGGCGCTGGGCCTGGCTTGTTCCCGGCGGCTTCGTTCTTGCCGGCGCGGTTGTCGGCGTTGCCAGCACGGTTCTCCTGGTGCTCGGCGGCGGGCTGGCTTGCGGCAAGCGGCAATTCGAGACCGCCTCGCCGGACGGCCGATTACTGGTGGTCGCGATGCGCGGCAATTGCGGGGAGACGACGGCCTTCACCTACACCGTCGTGGTGCGCGAACTCGGCCCCTCTTTCCCCCGTCAAAGCACAATATTCAAGAGCTTCGACGGCCCCATTCCGACCGAGGTGAGTTTCTCGACGGATCGGACCCTGACATTGCTGACAGGCAAACCGAGCGACAAAATCCTCGGGCGCTACACCGTCACTATCGAACGAAAAAGCCTGCGACCTGATAAAGTGTGGCGCTTCCGGCGCGGGCCGATGCGCGATGGATCTTAGAGCACGATCGGTTTATCGCTTGCGCCTGAGCAGCACGTAGAGCGCGCCGCCACCGCCATGCTTGGGCTGGGCGCCGGCAAAGCCGAGGATCATAGGTCGCAGGGACGGCTGGTTGAGCCAATTCGGAACCGCAGTGCGGAGCACCCCTGGCACGGCGGCATTGCGCCCGTAGGGATCGTCAGCTCTAACTCGTCCCTTGCCGGTGATGACGAGCAGGCAGCGCTGCCCGGCCGCATGAGCGCTCTCGATGAAGCCTGAGAGGGCGCGGTGCGCCTCGTCCTGCGTCCATCCGTGCAAATCGAGCCGGCCATCGATTGGGAGCTGTCCCCGGCGCAAACGCTCCGCCGTCCGCCGGTCGAGGCCGGCGGCACGGCCGGGCTCGAGTTCGGGTAGCGCTGGGACGACCTGACGCTGAGCTGTATTCTGGACGGTCGGCGCGGGCGCGGCACGCGGGGGTGGCGGTTTCGGTGTGGCCGGCGGCTCCGGGGAGCGCACCGACTTTCCGGGCAGCGGCTTGGTGCTTTCCGCGACCTGCCGCCACAGACTCGCATCATCGTAATCAGTCGCCGGGCCGCCGGCGTTCTGCGTTGCCGTTCTTGTTGGAGGTTTTTTCCGCGCGCCGGTCATCCGCGCACGACCATGATATGCAACCGGTGCGGCCCGTGTGCGCCCATCAGCAGTGTTTGCTCGATATCCGCACTTCTTGACGGCCCAGTGATGTAGTTGACCGTGCGCGGCATCATCCAGCGCCCATTCTTGCGCCGCTGACGCTCGCGCAGCTTGACCCAGCCATCCTCGTAGCTGCCGACAATTTGATCGGTGTGCAGTACAACGAGGTGGTTATCGGGCAACAGATTGAGGGTGGTCGGGCTGCCGGGCCCCGAGATCAGGACCAGCGTTCCGGTTTCGGCGATGCCGGCAAAGGCGCCGGTGACGCTTGTTCGGTCCTTGGGTTCGGCCCGCCCGTAGCGCACAGTTAGCGAAGGCCGCTGGTCCCACTGGATTTCGGCGAGTGCCGGATCCGGGGCAACCGCCAGCCGAGCTGGCAGGTTGTGGCGCTTAAGGAAGGCGGCGGCAGCGCCGGGGATCGCCCTTAAGGTCCGCACTTCCTCGACGCTAGCCGCCGATTCTCTTGCCATCTGGACGAACAGTCGGACCTGCTCGCGGTGGCTCACCTGCGCGCGTTTGGGGATCAGGCGGGGTTTGGGATCATCGAGCTGTTTTTGCAGCTCGGCGATGGTCTCCGCCGGCAACGGTCCTTCACGGCCCAGCGTTCGCCGGATAACCCGTAACATTTCCTCGCGTGAGGTGATCACCGCTTTTTGCCTCGCCGGCGGTTCCATTGACTGAGGAAGGTCGGCCCATCGGGGACCGGTATATCGCGGGTCGCGGTCCACACTCCCATCAGCGGAAAGCTGTCGATGCGCCCCAAATGCCTAGCCCGTTTGCGCATCATCCGCGAGGCGATCCGCGTGCCCAGATGGTAGAGTTTGGGCCGTCGCGCGATCATCCCCCACACCCGTAGCGCCCAGCGATCGCGCGACGAGCCCATACCCCGGCGGAATTCGCGCTCGCGCAGTTCGCGCAGCATCTTGGGGATCGGAATGCGGACCGGGCACACCTCCTCGCAGCGACCGCACAAAGTAGAGGCGTTGGGCAGGTCGCGTGCGTTCTTATGGCCGATAAGGCCCGGGGTCAGCACCTTGCCCAACGGACCCGGATAGACCCAGCCGTAGGCGTGTCCGCCGATGGCGTTGTAAACCGGGCAATGGTTGAGGCAGGCGCCGCATTTGATGCATCGCAGAATGTCCTGGAAATCGGTTCCCAGGAGCTGGCTGCGGCCTGCGTCGAGCAGGACCACCTGAAACTGCTCGGGCCCGTCAAGATCGTCTTTGCGGCGCGGCCCTGTGGAAAAGGTGTTGTAAACCGACATTTCCTGGCCCGTCGCCGAGCGGGCGAGAACTCGCAGAAGAGTTGTCGCGTCTTCCAGAGTCGGCACGATTTTCTCGATACTGGCGAGGACGATATGGACCCGGGGCAGGGTCTGCGTCAGATCGCCGTTGCCCTCGTTTGTGACGATGATCGTCGAACCCGTCTCGGCGATCAGAAAATTGGCCCCGGTGATACCAACATCGGCGGCGAGAAATTTCTCGCGCAGCATCGCCCGCGCCTCGGCCAAAAGATCGCTCGGCTCGTCGAGCAAACGCTTGGGATCGAGCCCGCTATGGTGCTCGCGAAACGCCGCCTCGACCTGATCGCGTGAAACGTGGATTGCCGGCGCGATGATGTGGCTCGGCGGCTCGCGGCGTAGTTGGATGATATACTCGCCGAGGTCGGTCTCGACCGGCTCGATCCCGTTGGCTTCGAGAAACGCATTGATCTCGATTTCCTCGCCAATCATGGTCTTGCCCTTAGTTACGGTGCGGGCGCCGACCAAGCGGCAAATGCCGAGGATTGCGTCGCGCGCCTCCGCCGGCGATCGGCACCAATGGACCGCGCCACCGCTCTCCACGACCTTGGCCTCGAAACGCTCGAGGTAGAAATCGAGGTTCTGCAGGACACCATCTTTGATCTCCTGCGCTTCCGCCCGCAGGTTCTCGAATTCGGGCAGCCGCTCGACCGCTTCGCGCCGTTTGCCGACGAAACCCCGGCGAATCTGCTGCAGCGAGCTCTGCAGCTCGGAATTGTCGAGCGCCTTGCGGGCGTTTTCCTTAAATGCGCGGGTATTGATGTCCATGGCGCTACAGCTTGCTGGCCGCGCCGGGCAGCTTAAAAGGCGTGGTCTGCACCGTGGTTCCGCCAATCCCCGGTCCGCGGGCCAAGTCAGCGAGGATCTCGGCGATGTGGAAGGCTTTCACCTTGTGTCCGTCGCGGCGCAGTTTTCCGGCAATGTTGAGAAGACAGCCGAGGTCGGCCGAAATCACCGTATCGATCTTGCTGGCGAGGATATCGTCGATCTTGTCGGCAACGATGCGATCGGCGATTTCGGGAAACTTGACGCAGAAGGTGCCGCCGAAGCCGCAGCACGCTTCGGCATGTTCAAGCTCGCGCAAGCGAAGATTGCCAACCTGGCGCAGATACTTGCGTGGTGTGTCCTTGATCCGCAATTCGCGCAGAGCGGAGCACGAATCATGGTAGGCGCACTTTCCCGGATAGCTCACCGATTGCTGGCGATGCCCGGCAATTTCGTCGAGGAAAGTGATCAATTCATAGGTCCGTTCGGCCAGCTCCCGCGCTGCACTCTCTAACTTGCTGCCTTCGGGGAACAGATCGCGGTAGTGCAGATGGATCATTGCCCCGCACGAACCCGACGGTGCGACGACATAATCGAATCCCTCGAACTCACGGATCACCTTGGCCGCGATCCTGCGGGCCTCCTTGCGGTTTCCATTGTTGAAAGCCGGCTGGCCGCAGCAGGTCTGGGTCTCCGGGACACTGACCGTATAGCCGTTCTTCTCCAGCAGCGTAACCGAAGCGAAAGCAATGTTCGGGCGAAATAAATCAACAAGACAAGTAACAAACAGACCGACGTTAAAATTTTTCCTCATCATATCGGCCTAACTCATTGAGTTAAATCTAGTTTAATACTTTTCATCACCGCCGACACCCTCCAGAATGATCGCGATTCGTGTGGAAATCAAGCTTCACGCGCCCAGCATGGTCGGTGCCTGCCTTCAGCGCGCCATGGCGTTGCCTCGACGGCGCCGATCGGAGACTTGGCGGGCCCTCGGTAGCAGCAGAAAATAGCGTCCGCGCTGGCGCATACGTCCGGCGATGGTCAGCGCCTGCGCGCCACGGCCGACGAAGAGATCGCCGCGCATCGCCCCCTTGATGGCGCCACCCTTATCCTGCGCGATCACCAAACGGCGCAAACGCCCGCCGGGGGGGCTCGGCCAAGTGGTATCGAGCCAAACCGGTGTGCCGTAAGCGATGAATCGCGGATCGATCGCAAGGCTGCGGCCGGGTGTCAGCGCCACCCCCTGCCCGCCGATCGGCCCCGGTCCGCGGACTATGCGAAAGAAAATGTATCGCGGATTACGGTTCATCACACCTGCCGCTTCTCGTGGGTGGGCTCGTAGCCATGCACGGATTCCCTGCATCGTCGCCTGCCTTCGGGTTAGCGCCCCGCTTTGTAGCAAAACCCGGCCGATCGAGACGTAACGCCGGCCGTTCGTTGCCGCCACCCCGACACGCACCGTGCCGCCACCGGCCAGCCGTACCAATCCCGAACCCTGGATGTGCAGGGTGAAGGCATCGACTGGATCGGCAAGCCACAGGAGTACCGGGATGCGTGTTCGCAGCGGCGATTTTAAGATCTGCGCACGTGCCGGATAGGGGCGAAGGCGCGCCAAATTGCGGGGTTTTGCGTGCAGGGGAACGTTATAACCTGGGCGGCGGCGGAGCGATCCCCTTAACACTGGCTCGTAATAGCCAGTGAACAGGCCGCTGCTGGAGTTTTGAAGCGCGTAAGCGCGGAACCAGAGTTCGAAGAAGGCGCGAGCCGCGATCGGATTACCGCGGGCTACCCGTCCGAGCGCGCCGCAAGGGCCCCGCCAAGCACCTGTCAGACGCGGGCAGCTTCGCGCGAAGGCGACAAGAGCGCGGTCCTGTCGGTCGGCGCCCCAGCCCGGCAGGTCTGTGAAGGCGACCGCGCGCAGCTTGACAGCCGACGCTGGCCGACTGGGCGTAGGGTTGGCCCGCTTATTATCCGATGGCGATATGCAAGCAGCGAGCAGTCCAACAAGCGCCAAACCGGCTGGCCACGAAACAATATGACGGCGCATCGGCGAAGGACGCACGCTCACGGCGCCCTTTAGCTGGGGGTGCTGGTCTCGACGAGCGCCCAGTTGGGATCACGCGACTTGGTATCTCTGGTGAACGTCCAGATGTCGGTGACATCGACTGGCGTTTCGGCGTCGCCGGCGACGACATTGCCGTCGGCATCGCGGGTCGCGTTGATTTGTTCGCTGACGAATTTGATGGTAACCAAAGCATTGCGGTCTTCCATCCGCGCCGCACTGATGGTTGCCGATTGGAAACCGACCACAGTCGTCTCGAGCGTCTCCTTCGCCTTCAGCCGTTCCTCGACGGCGTCGGCGAAATTTTCGTAAACCTCCTTGGCAAGAAAGGCCTTGATCTTGCCGAGGTCGCCCATGGCGAAACTGGTGACGATCATCTCGAAGGCCGATTTGGCCCCGGCGACGAAATCTTCCGGATCGAAACTCGGATCGGCATCGGCGATTGCCGCGAAACCCTTGGCCAGCGGACCAAGTGCTTTCTTGGGCTTCGCCTTCCCCTTGCCGGTTTCAGCCTTGGTATCACGGTCAGCCAGCGCGATGACATTGTCGGACGGCGATCGCGGCTCGGCCCTTCCCGACGCTTTAGGCGGGGTGCGTTCGTTTCCGGTACGCCGACCAAGTACGCCGCGCAGGCGGAAAATGATGAAGGCAGCCACACCGGCCAGGATTAAAATGTCAAGATATTCGCCGTTCATGGACAAATACCGCCGCTCCTCGGATGCACCGCTAGCGGGCCGGGTGGACCTGCATCGCGGCATCGGTTAAACACGATTGCATCGAAGTTACCCGCAGGTCGGCGACCGGCGCAAGAGAGTGTCTTGCCACGATACCAGACCTTTCCCTTCGGTAGATAGTCGCCGATCCGAGAAAGCGCAAGCATGCCGTTGGTTTTACTCATAATCGTTGTTGGCTTGCCGATCGTCGAGCTGTTCGTGCTGATCGAAGTCGGAGGGCGGATCGGCGGGCTTTACACCATCGGTCTTGTCCTGCTGACGGCCGCCGGCGGCCTGTTTTTGGTGCGCTTGCAGGGAATGTCCGTGTTAGCGAGAGCGCAATCCCATCTCGCCGAGAACAGAGTTCCGGTTGGTGAAATCGTCGATGGACTGTTCCTACTCCTCGCCGGGGGATTCCTTTTGTTTCCCGGTTTCATCACCGACGCCTTCGGGTTGATGCTGCTGATCCCGGTGCTGCGCCGGATCATCGGTGTCGTCCTGTGGCGGGGCTTGCAAGCCCGCGGCTCGGTTCGGAGCTGGGCGGCGGGCCGGGGCTTCGAGGCCCAGGATTTCGACGCCAATGTCGAGATTGTCGACGGCGAATACGAGGATGTGACCGGTGTACAGGGAGACCAGGAAAATAACAGCGGCAAGGATCCCCGTCGCCTTTCCAAACCCACCGACGAAGCCGCTCCCGGCAAAAACGGCGAGAGCGGCAAGCCGCGCCATTGATCCTCGCACGTGCCGACCGAACTTGTACCGGCCAAACTTGTACAGGTTGTCGAGACGTGATAGCCACGAGTTCCGCTCGGGGCCCGGTATTCAGAGCCAAATTTCATTAGGGAGCATAGACCATGGCAGCGAAGAAAAAGTCTACGGGAACGGGCGGGAAGAAATCTGGAAACGGTGCACCTCCGGTTAATCCGGAGGTCGGCGGGCCATCCGAGCCGATCGATTTCGGGCCGCCCGGCGATACCGACGAAACAATGATGCCGATCGTCGTTCTGGCCCAATATCTTAAGGATCTCTCATTCGAGAGCCCGAACGCGCCCGATTCGCTGACCTCCATGAGCGGCCAGCCTGACGTAAATATCGGGGTCAATGTCGAGGCTAAAAAAATTGGCGACAACGATTACGAGGTTGTCCTCCTCCTGACCGTCACGGCCGAGGAAAACAAGAAAACGATGTTCATCGTCGAGGTCACCTATGCCGGCCTCTTCACCCTCAATGACATCCCCGAGGAAGCGCTGCAGGCGATCATTCTGATCGAGGCACCGAGGCTGCTATTTCCCTTTGCGCGCAATATCGTCTCGGATGCGACCCGCGAGGGCGGCTTCCCGCCGTTGCTTATCCAGCCGGTTGACTTCGTCAGCCTCTATCAGCAGCATATCGAGGCCGAGGGCGGCGAGCAGACACCCGCCTGAACCACTGCTTCTGCGGTGGGGTTTTTCGCAATCTGGCCTATTTTCGCCAGATTGGATCCTCTAATCGATCCACAAAGGCCGTGTGGGCAGCGATTTCTTCTTCGCTCGGCGCATGAGGGCGCGCAGCGCGTGTCTCTCGCAGAGATGATACGCGCTCGGACCCAGCTTGCGTCGCTTCGGCGGCACTGAGGGCGAGGCTGGTCTGGCGCGCGCCGATGAGTTCGAGATAAACCTCCGCCAATAATTCCGCATCTAGCAGGGCGCCGTGCTTGGTGCGCGCTGAATTGTCGATATTGAAGCGCCGGCATAGTGCATCGAGGCTGGCTTGCGCGCCGGGAAATTTCTGACGCGCGATCAGGACGGTATCGATCGCCCTACCCGGATCGAGGGGCTGGCGTTCGAGGTAAGCCAGCTCGGCGTTGAGAAAGCCTAGATCGAAGCCGGCATTGTGGATGATGAGTGGAGAATCTTCGAGAAAATTAAGAAGTTCCTCGACGATATCGGCGAACAGCTTGTGCTTGGCGAGGAATTCCGTCGACAGGCCGTGGACCCGGTAGGCTTCTTGGGGCATATCGCGTTCAGGGTTGAGATAACACTGATATGATTGTCCGGTCGGCAGATGGTTGATCAGCTCAAGGCAACCGATCTCGACGATCCGGTGACCCGAACCTGGATCGAGGCCGGTGGTCTCGGTATCGAGGACGATTTCACGTTTTGCCAACACCGATATTTTCCTTTCTTGGTAGGTTCCCTTAATTTCCGAGCGATTCCATTAGTCCGTTCGCGCAACCGAGCTTGGCGAAAGGCGCGCCTGCCGGAAGCTTGGCACCGGATTGCTGTATTAACGCCTCATAGATCGTGCCGTGACGCGGCGTGGCCAGTTTTTGCCGCGCGCTTGGCTCATCGCCGCGACGATGACGCGAAGTTGCCGCAAGGTTCGGCCCTTGTCGAGCCCGCTCAGGACGACGTAATCGGCGCGGCGGCGTTTTTCGGCGTCGGGCATCTGACGGCGCAGGATATCTTCGAAACGGGCGCGGGTCATCCCCGGTCGCGACATTACTCGGGCTTCTTGCAAGTAGCGCGGCGCCGAGATCAAGATGCTCGCATCGCAATTTCGCTCGCCGCCGGTCTCGAATAGAAGAGGGATATCGAGGGCGACGGTGGTAAGGTTCCGGCGCGCGCCAGCTCGAAGAAACGAGAGCTGAGCCTCGCGAACCAGGGGGTGAACAATCGCCTCGAGCCTTGCCAAGGCCGGAGCATCGCCGAAAACCTCTTTGCCTAGCTTCGTTCGATCGACCGCGCCATTGGTTATAACACCAGGGAAGACAGCGCCGACCGGCGCAACCGCCGCGCCGCCTTTGACAAAAAGGCGGTGGACCGCGGCGTCGGCGTCATAAAGGGTGACGCCGAGCCGCTGCAGCATCTGTCCGGCCGTGCTCTTGCCCATGCCGATCGACCCGGTGAGGCCCAAGATCACCACGAGATTATCTTCACGGCGAGGCCTGCTTCACGACCGGCTCCCTGCGAGGACGAACCGGCGTAAATCGCGCGTGATCTCGGGTTCGATCCCGAACCAGGCAAGGAACCCCGGCCGTGCCTGGTGCAATAGCATGCCGAGACCGTCGAGGGTTCGGTTGCCTCGTTCCGCAGCGCGGCTCAGAAAGTCTGTATCGAGCGGTGTGTAAACCAGGTCGTTGACGAGCGCCTCCTTGGGCAGCTGGCCGAGATCGAGTTCCAAGGGCCCAGCTTCGGCCATGCCGAGCACAGTCGTATTGACCACAATCACCGCCTCGGCGAGTGCATCGGCGCGGTCGTCCCAACCTATCGCAATGATCTCGCTGCCCGGGCCGCCAGATAGATCGGAGACCAACGCCTCGGCCCGCGACTTTGTTCGATTGACGATGCGCACCTGCGGCGCGCCCGCATCGAGCAGCGCGGCAACCACCGCCCGGGCTGCGCCGCCGGCGCCGAGAACCACTGCCGGGCCTTTTGCCAAAGCCGACAAATCTGTGCTTTCGCGTAAGTTCTCGATGAAGCCGTAGCCGTCGGTATTGAAGGCTTCGATCCTGCCGTCGTCAGCGAACAGTAGGGTATTGGCGGCGCCCACCCGCTGGGCTGCTTCATCGGCGCTGTCGGCCAATTCGAGCGCCGCCTCTTTGTGCGGCACGGTGACGTTGGCGCCGGCGAAGCCGAGCTGCGGCAGCGCGCCCACGGCTTGGGCAAAATCCTCGCGCCGCACCGGCAAGGGCACGTAAGCGCCGTCGATTTTGTAGCGTTCGAGCCAGTAGCCGTGCAGCCGTGGCGACAGGGAATGATCGACCGGCCAGCCGAGCACCCCGGCCAGTCGGCCAGCACCGGTGATGCTCATTGCAGGCCCACTTGGTGTCCGCGCAGAAAATCGAGCAACGGAAGAAGCGGCAGGCCGAGAATGGTGAAATAATCGCCGTCGATGCGGGTGAAGAGGTTGGCACCCAATCCTTCGAGTTGGTAAGCGCCGACCGAATCGAGCGCTGCTTGTCCGGCCGCGTCGAGATAGCGTTCGATGAAACCCTCGTCCAGCGCTCGCACATGCAAGCTCGCGCGGTCGCTGTGGTGCCACAGGATAGCACCGCCGCGGATAACGCAGACCGAAGCAATGAGCTCGTGATCCCGGCCGCCGAGCGCCTTGAGGCTCGCCGCGGCGTCAGCGCGCGCTCCGGGCTTGTCGAACCATACCCCGTCACATTCGAGGATTTGATCGGCGCCGATAACGAAGGCTTCAGGATGTTTACGCGAGACATGCTGGGCCTTCAGCTCGGCCAGAGCTTCGGCAGCTTCGCGCGCGCTCGCCCCCTCGGATTTCAGCGCGTTCTTGACCTCGCCCTCATCGACAGCCGCCGGCTGTTGCTCAAAGGCAATTCCCGCCGCCGCCAGCAGGCGCGCCCGGACAGCACTGGCCGAGGCCAGTATGACCGGTGTGGTCGCGACCATCTTGGGCGTTTCTGCCTGGCTCAAATCCGCCATTAGGTCGAGTCGGAGGTAGGCCGCGGTTGGCGTTCGCGCTGGCGTTGGGAATGGAGTTGGATAATCGCCGCCGCGGTTTCCTCAATCGAGCGCCGGGTCACATCGATGCTTGGCCATTCGCGCTCGTTGAACAAGCGGCGGGCAGCGGCGATTTCGGCCTTGACCTGATCGAGATCGGTGTAGTCGGTCTCGGCAGTCTGGTCGAGCGAGCGCATGCGGTTGCGGCGGATCTGCACCAGCCGGTTGGCGTCCTCGGTCAGGCCGACGATCAGCGAATGATCGTTTTCCATGAGCTCCGGCGGCAATTGCGCGCCAGGAACGATCGGCACGTTGGCCGCCTTAATGCCGCGGTTGGCGAGATAGATACAAGTCGGCGTCTTAGAGGTGCGCGAGACGCCGACCAGGATCACGTCGGCTTCCGCTAAATCGACCGCTGATTGGCCGTCATCGTGGCTCATGACGAAATTCAGAGCCTCGATCCGGGCAAAGTACTCGGCGTCGAGCGCGTGCTGGCGGCCCGGCCGCGCCTGGCTGGAGACGCCAAGATGGTGGCGGAATGCTGCCATGAAAGTATCGAGGGCGGCGATGCAGGTCAGCTTCTTGTTGGAGCAGTAAGTTTCGAGCTCGTGGCGCAGGGACTTATCGAGCAGGGTGAAGACGACCATCCCGGGCTGCGCCGCGATCCCCTCTAGGACCGGCTCCAGCTGGCTCTTGGTGCGAACCATCGACCATAGGTGATCGATGACCTCGACCCCCTCGAACTGGACCACGCAGGCCCGTGCGATCGAGGTAACCGTTTCCCCTGTCGAATCCGATACGAGATGAAGATGGAAATTTTTCATGTGGACAACCAGGTCGTGAAGCGGTGCATGAATGGGGACAAAGTGAGGGACGGAAACCCAAGACCGTTTTTGTACACGCTCATGCAATCGCAATACAGCAATCGTCCCAATCTGGATAATATCCGGTTCCGGTGATCGGCCCTAAGAACAACTCCGTTTCGCTCACACAACTCACGGGATTCACGCCTCTGGATTCGAATCGGCGCCACCCCTTGCCCAGCAAAGCCCGTCTTCAAAGTAGAATGATAATCTCCACCGACTTGCCCCCCAATTTGACGTGCCCAGCCCAACTGGGGATAATCTACCGCGCAATGTGATTCCCCGTTGTCCACAAGGATAATCCACTACCACCCCCTCTTTTCTATAGAAAGAATTATAAGGTAGAGGAAGATCAACACCGGGGGATAAATTTGCCATCCGTTTCCAAACATAGTTTTGATCCGAAGGCGTCCGCCAAACCTTTACTCGCGGCCCTGTCCGGTAAAACGCTGGCGCGGCCTCCGGTGTGGCTGATGCGTCAGGCCGGGCGGTACCTACCGGAGTACCGCGAGATTCGGGCCAAGGCAGGCTCCTTCCTCGACCTCTGCTACGATCCCGAGCTCGCCACCGAAATCACATTGCAGCCAATCCGCCGTTTCGCAATGGATGCGGCAATTCTGTTCTGCGACATTCTGGTCGTTCCCCACGCAATGGGGCAGTCGGTCGCCTTCAAGGAGGGTGAGGGGCCGGTTCTGGGGCCGGTGCGTACGCTGAGCGATATAGCGCGCTTAGATGTCGGTGCGGTTGTTGAGCGCTTGTCACCGGTCTACCTGGCAGTCGAAAAAATTGCCAAAGCACTACCGCCAGAGACTGCGCTGATTGGCTTTGCCGGGGCCCCGTGGACAGTTGCGACCTACATGGTCGAAGGCGGCACCAGCCGCGATTTTCTTGCCGTAAAATCACTCGCCTATTCGGACCCGGCGGTCTTCGAGCAGCTGATCGACCGGTTGGTCGAAGCTAGCATTGCCCATCTCTCGGCACAGGCGGCGGCTGGGGCCGAAGTGCTGCAAATTTTCGATACCTGGGCCGGGATCCTGCCGTCTAAGCAGTTCGAGAAATGGTGCATCGCGCCGACCCGGCGGATCGTCGAGACTTTACGAAAGCAAGCGCCGGGGATCCCGATCATCGGATTTCCGCGCGGCGCCGGGGTCGGCTACCAGCGCTATGCCGGGGAGACCGGGGTCGACGCGGTGGGGCTTGATACGTCGGTTCCGCCGGACTGGGCCGCCGAGACTCTGCAAGGCAAGGTCGCGTTGCAGGGCAATCTCGATCCGGTATTGTTGGTGGCCGGCGGTGCGCCGATGCGCGAAGCGGCATTGGGGATTATCGATGCTCTCGGCGGCGGCCCCTTCATCTTCAATCTCGGCCACGGCGTCGTCCCGCCGACCGACCCGGACAATGTGGTCGATCTGTTGAGCACCGTTCGAGGCGGTTAGGGTTTGAACGCGATTTTCAACGGAGGGCGGCCGTGACCAAAAAGACTGCCGTCGTCCTCCTCAATCTCGGCGGACCCGACAATCCGGAGGCGGTTCGCCCTTTCCTCGTCAATCTGTTCAGCGATCCCGCGATCATCGACGCGCCGGCGCCTATTCGCTGGGTTCTGGCGCGCTTTATTGCGGCGCGGCGAGCGAAACTGGCGGGCCAAATCTATGCTCATCTGGGCGGCGGATCTCCCTTGCTTGCCAATACCGAAGTCCAGGCCGAAGCGCTTGAAAAAGCCCTGGGGCAGGGGTTCAAGGTTTTTATTTCGATGCGTTACTGGGCGCCTCGCGCCGATGAAACCGCTGCCGCAGTGCGCGCCTGGGGGGCCGAGCAGGTTATCCTGCTGCCCCTCTACCCTCAATTCTCGACGGCAACGAGCGCATCGTCAGTTGCTGACTGGCGCAGGGCCGGGAAATCGTCCGGACTGAATGCGCCAACGTCGGCGCTGTGCTGCTATCCGGCCGCGGTGGGTTTCATTGAGGCCGTTGCCGATCTCACTGAGCCGCTCTTGGCTGATGCGCGCCTCTCGGGGCCGGCCCGCGTTCTGTTTTCGGCCCACGGACTGCCCGAGAAATTTATCGCGCGCGGTGATCCCTATCAATGGCAGGTCGAGGCGAGCGCGGCGGCGGTCGCCGACTGGCTGGATCTGCCAGCGGATGAATGGCAAGTCTGCTACCAAAGCCGGGTCGGCCCCTTGAAATGGATCGGCCCGTCGACC
>JAPULJ010000320.1 GCA_027295145.1 Alphaproteobacteria bacterium
AAACGAGCATGTATAGGGTCGAACGATGAAAGAATTCCTTGCAAGCGTAGCCGCGATGATCGTAATCGCCATCGTCGCGGCCCTCGTCCTCAGCGGCATGGATTCCACCACCGCTGAATTATTCAAACTGCCCCTGAGCGTCAGGCTCTAGATCCAACGCGTCAGGCTTTGAACAGAGTGTTCCGTTCGAGCCGAGGTTCGCGCGAGACGCTCGTTGCGGGCGCGCTGGCAATTGCTGCGTGGTCTCTTCCCTCTTTGGCCGTCGCTGGCGAGCCAAACGTCGAACGCGGTAAGGTCATCTACCGCAAATGCATCCACTGCCACACGATCGCGCCGAACGGTAAACATCGGATCGGCCCCAACCTTTTCGGCATTTTCGGCCGCAAGGCAGGCAGCCTCGCCAGCTTCGATTATTCCGAGGCCTGGAAGCGGGCGGATTTCATATGGACCGAGCGTACGCTCGACCGCTATCTGATCGCGCCGCGCAAGATGATCCCCTACAACCGCATGCCCTTCGACGGAATCAGCCTCCGCCAAGACCGCGCCGATCTGATCGCCTATCTCAAGAAAGTGACGCGCAAGAAGTAAGCGCTGCTGCGGGAGTTGGCCGCCTGCACCTATTCCCACAAGCCATCATTTGCCGATCTCACGACCACTGGCGATGTCCCAAAGCCGAACCACCTCGTCGCCACCGGCGGAGGCGAAGCGCTTTCCGTCGGGCGAGTACTTCACATCCCACACCGGCTTGTTGTGTCCGCGAAAGAGTTTCAACAGCTTGCCCGTGCTTATGTCCCACAGGCGGATGATGCCGTCGTTACCGCTGGAAAGGAGCGTCTTGCCCGAAGGCGAGATGGCCACCGCGGCGACAAAGCCAACATGCCCCCTTAGGGTCTTAAGCTCCTTGCCCGACTTGACATCCCAAATCTTTACGGTCTCGTCGACACTGCCCGAAACCATGATGCTGCCGTCGGCCGAAAGAGCGACTGCGTTTACGCTGATCGCATGGCCCTTGAATATTTTCAATTGCACGCCGCTGCGCAGATCCCATTGGCGCAAGGTTCCATCGGTGCTCGCCGAGATCACTGTTTTGGCATCACGCGCAATCGCCAGATCAGTGATCGGCTGGTCGTGCCCGTTGATCTCGCGCAGGAGAATTCCGCTCGCCGCATCCCACAGCCGGATCGTCCGGTCGACGCTGGCCGAGACGATGATCTTGCCGCCGGGCACGAAATCCGCCGCGGTGATCATCGCCTTCGCCTTGGCCCCGAATTTCCGCAACTGGCGGCCGGTGGCGAGATCCCACAGCCGGAGTGTCCCGTCGGTCCCCGCTGACAGGACGGTCGTGCCCCCGGGCGAAAATGCGACCGCGTTGACCGGCAGGTAGTGGCCTTTGAACAAGCGCATCTCGGCGCCGGTGCGCAGGTTCCACAGCCGCATCGTCCAGTCCCAGCTTCCAGACAATACGGTCTTTCCGTCGGCCGAGAAGGCGACCGAATTGACCATACTGACATGGCCCTTGAGCGAGGCCCGGACGGACGCAGCCGTGGTAATCAGCAGCGCTGCCACGATCACGATCCCTGCCGCTCGACGCATCGCCCTGCTCCGTATTCGTTTACGAATTCCTATGCATGAAGTTTGGTCAATACCGACGCGCTTGACAAGGGATTGCCGGCTTCGCGGGCTTGCGCACAGACCCTGTTTGCATCACGCTAGTGGGCGAACATATACCAGCAACTGAGTGGCGCGATGACATTACGCAAAATCATGGGCGGGATTGCGGTTCTGGCGATCGCCGTCATCTTCGCGGCGGCACCCGTCTCGGCAGCTCCCAACGACAAGCCCGCCGACCCGCCTGAGACCAAGGAGCAGAATCAGGATCACGTGGTCGGCGAAGAATTGTGCTGAACAGCATGATCCGATTGGGCGCCTCGTTCGCCGGCGCGTTTGTCGTGGCGCTTGGCCTCGCGGCCGGGCCCACCGGCGCAAACGATCACAAGCCTTGGATCCTTCTCGCATCGACAACCTCGACTGAGAATTCGGGCCTGTTCAAACATCTACTGCCGATATTCGAGAAAGCCACCAGCATCAAGGTGCGGGTCGTCGCCGTCGGTACCGGCCAGGCCCTGCGCCTGGGCCGCAACGGCGATGTCGACGTGCTGCTGGTCCACCACCGGGCTTCGGAGCTACGCTTCGTGCGCCAAGGCCACGGGGTCAAGCGTTATCGGGTGATGTATAACGATTTCGTCATCGTCGGGCCGCGCGCCGATCCGGCGCGGGTTCGCGGCATGAAGGATGCGGTGGCGGCCCTGAAGCGAATTGCCCGCAGCCGCTCCATCTTCACCTCGCGCGGTGACGACAGCGGCACCCACAAGAAGGAACGCGATCTGTGGCGCGCGAGCGGCGTTGCCCTGCGCCCCTCGCTGACCAAATGGTACCGCGAAACCGGCGCCGGCATGGGGGCAACTCTCAATATCGCCGCCGCCCTCGATGGCTATGCGCTGACCGATCGTGCGACCTGGCTTGCCTTCGCCAACAAGTCGGACCTCGTGCTGTTGGTCGAAGGCGATCGGCGCCTGTTCAATCAGTACGGCGTCATCCTCGTCAACCCGGCCCGCCACCCACGCGTGCGCAAGGCAAACGGCCAGCGTTTCATTAATTGGTTGGTTTCCAGGCCGGGCCAGAAGGCAATTGCCTCCTACCGGCTGGACGGCCGCCAACTCTTCTTTCCCAACGCCGCCAAGACCGGAACCCGGTAGCGAATTCGAGCGGAATGTGGCGAGGGGGAGGGAGCGCGCAAGCATGGCCGAATTCTGGACCTCTTCGGGGTACCACCTGCTGGAACGGGGCCGCTCGGGGCACCTCGGGCTGACCGACGACTATCTCCGCGCTTTCCTCATGCGTGCCGAGCTCCACCCAATCGAAGAATCGTGCGAGATGGAACGCGCTGTTCACGACGATCTGATGTCCGACCCATGCCGCGCAATCGAGGAATCGCGGCTTGAAACAATCGCCGATGCCGACGCAGCCGAGAACTACCGCTTCCTGTTGGCCTTTCGCGATGTGCTGGTGGCAGCAGGAAGCCTCGAAGCGGGTTATCTCGATATCGTGCGCGCCGATGGGATCGCGCTGCCGCCGATCTTCCTCGACCGGCTGGCCCACGCCATCCTGCGCAATATCCTGGACGGCAGCGAGGACCCGGTGCGGGTGCGGGCGGCCGAGCTGCTGTTTCGCGAGCAACGGGTCACTTTGCAGGACAGCGCGGTAATGGTGGCCGACGCAGAGACCGTTGATGCCCACGCCTCGGGGCGAAATCTCGGCAGCCTTGGCCAACTCGCCGCCCAAGCCGGCACGGAACTCGCCTCGGTCGAGCTCGACGTAATGACGCTAGCCAACGCGGGCCAATACTGGGAGCGCTCGGACCTCTTCGATATGGTCCTCGATCTTCGCTTCACCGCACCAGGGCTCGATGCGCTGGCCCGTTGCCTGGAGGCGTGGATCGCGCATTTCCTTGATATTAAAACCCGCATCCAACCCGCCCCATCGATCACCGACGAGCGCTGGTCCTGGCATATCGGCCTCGACGCCGAGGCCTCGAAGCTGCTCGACGCGCTCTATCAAGGAGATGACGTGGGCGAGGACCGCATGAGACGGCTGATTTCGCTGTTCGTTCTCGAGTTCGATAATCCGGCTCAGATGGCGCCGGCAATCGCCGGCCGCCCGGTCTACTTGGGCATGGCGATGTCGCAAAGTGGCGTTTTGCGACTCAAGCCGCAGAACATTCTGGTCAACCTGCCCCTGGCGAGTGCCGGATAGGCGAGAAACTCGGCTACGATCCCGCGCGGGCGAATGATACAAATAGTGGCGAGGCGGGACCGTCACGGCAGAGCAAGGATCTAAAGGAACATGTTGTCAGACTCCGATCGTAAGAAGGCGGCCCGGCTCCTGCTCGAAGCCGAGAAATCGCGCAAGCCCGTCACCCAGCTTTCGACGATCTGGCCCGACATCGAAATCGAGGATTCCTACGCCATCCAGGGCGAGGTGATTAAACAGAAGGTCGCCGGCGGGGCAAAAATCATCGGCCACAAAGTCGGACTCACCTCGAAGGCGATGCAGGCGTCCTCGAAGATCGACGAGCCCGATTACGGCCACCTCCTCGACTATATGATGCTTGCCGACGGCGCCAAGGTACCGCACGAAAATTACTGCATCCCGAGGGTCGAACTCGAACTCGCCTTCGTCCTCGACAAACCGCTGAAGGGGCCGGGAGTGGGCTTGCTCGATGTGCTGCGCGCCACCGAATATGTCGTGCCCTCGATCGAGATCATCGACGCAAGGGTCCAGAACCCGCGTCTGATTTTCGACACCGTGGCCGACAACGGCGCCGCCGCCGGCATCGTCATCGGCGGGCGGCCAGTGGGGCCCGAGGAGGTCGATCTGCGCTGGGTCAGCGGCATCATGTACCGCAATGGCGGCATCGAAGAGACCGGCGTGGCCGCCGGCGTGCTTGGCCATCCCGCCCTTGGCATTGCCTGGCTCGCCAACAAAGTCGGCGTCTTCGGAACTGTGCTCGAGCCCGGCCACATCATGCTGTCGGGCTCCTTCATCCGGCCCGTATGGGCGGATAAGGGCGATACCTTGCATGCCGATTTTGGCGAGTTGGGCAGCGTTGCCGTGCAGTTCGTCTAGTGGAGCTCATCCGAAACCCATTCAAAGCGGCACTCGCCGAGGGCCGTCTGCAGATCGGCTTGTGGAGCAGCCTGTGCAGCAACATCGCTTCCGACGCCATCGCCGATAGCGGGTTCGATTGGATCCTCCTCGACACCGAGCATTCGCCGAACGAACTCCCCAACCTGCTCTCCCAGCTCCAGGCGATAAAGGGCGGCACGGCGAGCGCCATAGTGCGCCCGGCGTGGAACGATGCGGTGCTGTTCAAACGCATCCTCGATATTGGCGCCCAGACGCTGCTGGTCCCTTACGTCCAAAACGCGCAGGAAGCCGCTAGCGCGGTCGCCGCGCTGCGCTATCCGCCGGCCGGCATCCGCGGTGTCACCGCAAGTGGCCGGGCCAGCCGCTATGGGCGGGTCAAGGATTACCTGAAAAATGCCGGCTCCGAGATCTGCCTGATCGTGCAGGTCGAGACCGGCGATGCCTTGAGCCGGCTCGAAGCCATAGCGGAAGTCGAGGGCGTCGATGCGGTCTTCATCGGCCCCGGCGACCTCGCCGCCTCGCTCGGCCATATCGGCAATCCGGCCCATGAAGAGGTGCAAAGCGCGATCGAGGATGCGGCACGGCGCCTCAGGGCAATCGGCAAACCCGCCGGCATCCTCACAATCAACGAGGACGAAGCCCGCCGCTATATCGACTGGGGCTTTACCTTCGTTGCCGTCGGCATCGATCTCGGCCTCCTGACCCGCAGCGCCGACGCGCTGGCGAGGAAGTTCAAGGGATAAGCGCACGGCTCCCAACAAAGAAGGGCCGCTCCAATGAGAGCGACCCTTCCCTTGTCAGACCACGGCCTCAAATGGACCGCATCGCGTTTCGCGTCAAACGGCGCTGGTCTCCACAGAGGCAAAGACCCAGGTCACGGCGTCCGACGACCGCGGTTTTTGACATATAGACACTGGATCACCTCCTTTCGGTTGTTGAAATGTGTGCCTGCACTATGACGCGCCCACGTAAACCCTGCAAGGCTGTTCTGGCGCGCGGATCCAGGGACAAAGGTCGTCGTCTCCGGTTGCCAACCCCCCGCCCCTGCTGCCAGAATATGGGACATCACAAAACCAGGGAGGATCGGATCATGTGGAAGCCAACCAGGCGGCAATTCGTGATTTCGGCGGCGGGCGCGGCAGCGGCGAGCCAGTTTCCCATGCCGGCCATTGCGAAAAATCACGTCATTCGTATCGGCGCGGTGCAGCCTTTCTCTGGCGGGCTCGAGCTGTTCGGCAACCAGGCCAAGCTCGGCCTCGATCTCGCCGCCAAGGAAATCAATGCCAAGGGAGGCATTCTCGGGCGCAAACTCGAGATCCTATACGAGGACAACAAGACCAATCCCAAAACATCGGTCGAGCGCACCTCGAAACTGATCCGCCGCGACAAGGTGCTGGCCATCTCGGGGCCGATCACCTCGAATGCGCGCGACGCCATGGCGTCAACCATCAAGCGGCTGAAAACCCCGCTGCTCTACGCCACCAACTACGAGGGCGGGGCCTGCGACCGCTACATCTTCTGCTTCAACACCGTGCCCAACCAGGAACTCGCCAAGCTGCTGCCGGCGATGCACGCCTCGGCCGGCAAGAGCTACTACATGTTCGGCGCCAACTATATCTGGCCGCAGAAGATGTTCGAGACGGCGGAGAAGATCATCGGCGGCCTGGGCGGCAAGGCGGCGGGCAAGGAATTCACCCCTTGGGGGGTCAAGGATTTCGCCCCGGTCATCCGCCGCATCAAGGCCTCGGGCGCCAAGGTACTGATCTTCGCCCTGCCCGGCGCCGACGGCATCACCTTCATCAAACAGGCCGAGAGCCTGGGTCTGATGAAAAACCTGACCGTCGCCTTCCTCGGCTTCGCCGAAACCTATCTGGGCGCCTTCGGCAAGGGCGGGGGGCAGAATATGTGGGTCACCGTGCCTTTCGTGGCCTCGAACGACGATCCCAAGATCAAGGATTTCGTCGCCCGCGTGAAAGCCAGCGCCGGCAAGGAAGTGCCGATCTCGCATTACGTCATGACCCACTATAATTCCATCTACGCGGTCAAGGCGGCGTTGGAGAAGCGCGGCGCGGCCGAAAAGGAAGCGCTGGTCTCTGGGCTCCGCGGACTCACCATCGATACCCCGACGGGAGCGATGTCTATTGGTCCGAAGGACCACCATGTGGCCTTCAACATGTTCCTCGCCAGCACCCAGGGTAAGGGGTTGAAAACGGTCAAGGCGCTCGGCCGCATCGCCCCTCTGGCGGGGTGCTAGTGGATAGAACCCGATAAGGCGCGCGAGCGTGTGGCTGAGTTCCTTTCCGTCGAGGGCGTGTCGAAGGATTTCGGCGGCGTAGAGGTTCTCGCCGGTTTTGAGCTGCACCTGGGCGCACACGATCTGTTGTGCGTCATCGGCCCCAACGGCTGCGGCAAGACGACCCTGCTCAACCTGCTGTCGGGACAGCTCCGGCCCAACGCCGGGCGGCTCATGTTTCGAGGGGAAAACCTCGCCCGCCTGCGCCCCTTCGAGATCGCCCGCCTCGGGGTCGGCCGTAAATTCCAGGTGCCGAGCGTCTTCGCATCGCTGACGGTCCGGGAAAATCTCAGCGTTGCGCGATCCGCCGAGGCCGGCCAGGCTGGGCTGCGGGCGCTGTTCCGGCCGCCGGGCAGCAAGGATATTGAATCAATCGCCGAAATCCTCGATCTGATCGGGCTCGCGGACAAGGCCGGCAATGAGGCGGGAACGCTCGCCCATGGCGAGATGCAGTGGCTCGAGATCGGCATGGTCCTGATCGGCCGGCCGCGCCTGATGCTGCTCGACGAGCCAACCGCCGGGATGACCCGCGGCGAGACCGCACAAACCGCCGGGCTGATCCGCCGCATCCACAGCGAAAACCAGACGGCTGTAATCCTGATCGAACACGACATGCGTTTCGTCGAGGCGCTGGGTGCCCGCGTCGCGGTTATGATGGGCGGCCGAATTCTGACGACAGGCACCTACGCGGAAGTCCGCGCCAACGAAAAGGTCCGCGCCGGCTATCTCGGGCCCGGCCATGCTTGAACTCCAAGAACTGACTTCGGGCTATGGGCGCGGCACCGTGCTCGACCGGATCTCGTTGCGGGTCGGCAAGGGTGAAGTGCTCGGCCTCCTCGGGCCCAACGGCGCCGGCAAGACGACGCTGCTGAAGACCGTGATGGGTCTGATCCGGGCGCGCTCGGGGCACGTGCGATTCGATAACGCCGATCTAACCAGCGCCGCATCCTACGAGATCGCCCGCCGGGGTATCGCTTACGTCCCCCAGGGGCGGCAGATCTTCGATGACTTCACCGTCGAACAAAACCTGCGCATGGGCGACCTCGATAGCGGCCGCTTCGAGCGTGCCTACGGCCCCTTCCCCAGCCTCGCCGACTGGCGGCAAAAACGCGCCGGCGATCTGTCCGGCGGCCAGCAGCAACAATTGGCGATCGGCCGGGCGCTGATGGGGGCGCCGAAACTCCTCCTCCTCGACGAGCCGTCCGAGGGCCTGCAGCCCTCGATGGTCGCCGAGATCACCGGCGCGCTCGGCACCATCGCCCGGGATACCGGCGCGGCGATCCTGCTGGTCGAGCAGAATATCGACATGGTTCTGGGCCTGTGCGGGCGCTGCGCCTTTCTCGAAGGCGGCCGCATTGCTGCCCACCACGATATTGGCGCCCTCAAATCCGCACCTGAAATCCTCGAAGAGTTCCTGGCGTTTTAGCAATGGAACAGACGATCACCACAATCCTCGACGCCAGCAATTACACACTGATCCTGCTGCTGGTGGCGCTCGGCCTGGCGATTATCTTCGGGTTGATGAACGTCATCAACATGGCGCATGGCGAGCTGCTGATGCTGGGCGCCTACACATTGGTGACGGTGATGGACTGGGGGGCACCGTTCTGGCTCGCCCTGGCTTGCGCGCCAATTGTCGTCGGGTTCTTGGGGCTGGCCATCGAGGAGCTGATCATTCGCCGGGTCTACCACCGCGTCCTCGATACCATCCTTGCCACTTGGGGGCTCTCGCTGGTCCTCAAGCAGGCGATCACGTTGATCTTCGGGCCCGGTTCCTATTCGGTCGTCGCGCCGTTGGGCGGCAATGTCGATATCCTCGGCGTCGACTATCCTGCTTACCGGCTGTTTGTCATGGCGGTCGCCGTGCTCGCCGTGGTGCTGACCTTCTGGCTGTTTTTCCGCACCCGCTTCGGCCTGGCGGCGAGGGGCGCAATCGCCAACCGCGACATGGCCGCGTGCCTGGGGGTCAACACCCGCCGGCTCGACCGCTACACATTTTCGTTTGGGGCGGCGCTGGCGGGGTTGGCGGGGGCAGCGATGGCGCCGCTGATCTCGATCGATCCGCAGATGGGGCTGGGCTTTCTGGTGCCGGCGTTCCTGGCGGTATTGATCGGCGGGCTGGGTACTTTGCTGGGGCCGATCGCCGGCTCGGTTGCGGTCGGCGCGACCGACAATCTCACCGCCACCTTCGTCTCGCCGGTATGGGCTCAGCTTGTCGTCTTCATCATGGCGATCCTCGTCGTGCGGCTGTTCCCACGCGGCCTTGTCACCACCCGCCGGCGCCAGACATGACCGCGTATCGAGCACTGCGTGTCGAGGACGCAGCCGGTCTGCTCGCCCTGGCGGCGTTTCTCTTCATGCCCTTGGGTCTCGATGAATACGGGGCCGAGCAGACAGCGAGATTGTTCGCCTACGGCCTGTTCGCCGCCAGCCTGGCCTTTGTCTGGGGGCATTGCGGGCTTCTTTGTCTGGGCCAGGCGGTATATTTCGGCATTGGCGCCTACGCCATGAGCATCGTCACCCTGGGCAAGCTGCCGGGGGCGGATGGCCTGGTTTCCAGCTGGCTGGGGCTGGCCATGGCGATGGCGCTGCCCGCACTCTTCGCCAACCTGCTGGCGCGCTTTTTGTTCTACGGACAAGGTCTGCGCGGCGCCTTTTTCGGCATCGTCACCCTGGCTGTTGCGGTGGTGGCCGAACGACTGGCCATCAACTGGAGCTATCTCGGCGGGCTCAACGGCTTATTGAACGTCCCGCCTTTGCGGCTCGGCCTCAATGGTGGGGGTCCCGAAATCATTGAGCCGGTCGGCGTTTACTACTTTGCGCTTGCGTTCGCCCTGATCGCCTTCCTCGGCCTTGCGGCGCTGATGCGCTCGCGCTTCGGGGTGGCCCTTAAGGCGATCCGCGATAACGAAGAACGTATGCGTTTCCTTGGCTACGACACCGCCCAGTACAAAACGACCGCCTTCACCATCGGCGCGGCCGTGTCAGGACTTGCCGGCGGGCTATTCGTCACCCAATTCGGCTTCGCCTCGCCCTCGCTGATCGGCTTCGCGATGTCGGCGGAGGTGCTGATCTGGGCGGCGCTCGGCGGGCGGGCGGTGCTTATCGCCGCCTTCCTCGGCGCGGTCCTGGTGCGCACCCTTGAAGGCATCCTGTCCGAGAGCCTCGGCGCTTACTGGCTGCTGGCACTGGGTCTTGTCTTCATCCTCTCCGTGCTCATCTTCCCCCGCGGCCTGGTCGGCGAGCCGATCCACTGGTTGTCAATGCGCCGTAGATAAACCAGGGACGGACACCCAGCGCTTGATGGAACAAGAATAAGGAGGGGGAAATACATGCCGTCCAAAAAGCACGACTTCACGCGCGTCCCGTTGATCATCAACTTCGAGGAAAAACACGCCAGCATCGAGACCTACGGGTTCAGCGGCACGCA
>JAPULJ010000321.1 GCA_027295145.1 Alphaproteobacteria bacterium
TCGGATCGTCGCTCGCAAGGACGGTAAATCTAGCACGTTCTGGCAGCAGCCGGGATGCGGGCCGACCTCGATCGCATACGCGCCGGGCGGGTTCGTGGTGGCCTGCCATTATAGCCGCGTGCTCGTGCGGATCAGCGCCGAGGGAAAGACACAATCGATCATTACCAAAGACGCGCGCGGGCGGCCCATCGGCAATGCCAACGATTCGATTGCCGATGCAAAGGGCGGCGTCTATTTCACATCTTCCGGCGTCTTCATCGCCTCGGCGCCGGCAACGGGCCGGGTCTATTACCTGCCGCCATCGGGGCTGCCGCGGATAGTCGCGGGCGATATCCACTACGCCAACGGCGTCGTGCTCTCGCCCGATCGGCGATATCTATTTGTTTCGGCCCATATTGGCCGCCGGATCCTGCGCTTTGAGATCGGCCCCGAGGGGCGCTTAAGCCGCCGCAAGGTCTTCGTAAGTCTCGACCGCCTGACGCATGGCGCAAAGGGCGCCCACCGCCTCGCCGGTCCCGACGGCCTCGCCTTCGATAAGCAGGGAAACCTCTACATCGCCGAATACGGAGCCGGGCGGATCCTCGTCGTCGCCTCCGACCGGCGCCTGCATAGGATCATATCGATCAAAAACCGCTTCGTCACCAATCTCGAATTCGGCCCTCGCGGCAGGCTCTATGTGACCGCGCCGGCAAGCAATCGCGTGTGGCCCTACAAGGGGGTAGTCTTGCGGATCGACGATCCGCTGCGCTGAAATCCCCGGAAGTGAGTGATTGCTTGAGGCTGGGCCACGGCGCGACTAGATTATACCCATGCCTAGTTTCGACATCGTATCGCGGACCGACCTAGCCGAGGTTGAGAACGCACTCAACAACATGCGCCGGGAAATCGACCAGCGTTATGACTTCAAGGGCTCGAACTGCTCGATCGAGCGTAACGAGGCGAGCCTGACCATCAAGGCTGACGACGACCTCAAGCTCAAACAGATGCACGAATTGCTTAAGGGCCACCTGACCCGGCGCAAAATCGATGCCGAGGTGCTCGACTTCAAGACGCCCGAGTCCGCCGCCGGCACTTCTGTTCGCCAAACCGTCGAGGTGCGCCAGGGCATCCAGCAGGAGCTGGCAAAGCGCATCGTCAAGGCGATCAAGGACAAGAAGATGAAAGTCCAGATCGCCATCCAGGGTGACGAGTTACGCGTTTCCGGCAAGAAACGCGACGATTTGCAGGCGGCAATGGGGGTGGCCAAGGCACTCGATCTTGGGATGCCATTGCAGTTTGTAAACTTTCGCGACTGACGGCGCGTAGTACGGAGGGTGGTGGTTTCCGATCCTGCAATCGTAGCCTGAAGGACAATTCATGCCTTTCGTGCACCCTCCCAGTTCCCTCTCCATTATCGCTCTATCGCTCGCGTTCGCGCTTGCCGGTTGTGCCGGTGCCGACAAGCCGGCAAGCCGGCAGGCTGGCGCCAACCTCGAAAAGCGTGAACAGAGTTTCGATGAATTCCTAGATGTCTTCCGCAAGGAAGCCCTCGCTGGCGGCATCAGAAAAGAAACGCTGAACAGCGCCTTCGTCGGTATGGTGGCCAACGACCGGGTGATGGCGTTGATGAACAGCCAACCTGAATTCGTGCGGCCGATCTGGGACTATCTCGAGCGCGCTGTCTCCGAGCGGCGCATCGCCGGCGGCCGCCGCTCGTTTGCAGAAAACAAACGCCTGCTCGCCCGCACCGAGACCCGCTACGGGGTGCCGGCCCAGATCCTCGTCGCGATTTGGGGCATCGAGAGCAACTATGGCAGCAATACGGGCAGCTTCAACATAATACAAGTTCTGGCGACACAGGCATGGAAAGGCCGGCGCGCTGCCTGGGCTAGGGGCGAGCTGATGCACGCCTTGCGCATCCTCGACAAAGGAGAAATTACGGCGAAGGCATTCAAGGGATCTTGGGCCGGCGCCTTCGGCCAGACCCAGTTCATGCCGTCGGTCTATCGCAGCCACGCGGTCGATAATGATGGCGATGGGCGCCGCGATTTATGGCGCAGCCTGCCCGATGTATTTGCCTCGACCAGCAATCTCTTACGCTCCTACGGGTGGCGGCCGAACGAGCCGTGGGGCTTTGAGGTCAAGCTGCCGAAGGATTTCCCCTGGGCCCAGGCCGAATACAAAGTGCGCAAAAGCCTCGCCGACTGGCAGAGTCTCGGCGTCCGGCGTATCGACGGCGGCGGGCTCGCGGGCAGCCGGTTGAATCCCGATACCGGCGGCTCCATCATTCTGCCCGCCGGCCATAAAGGGCCGGCCTTCGTCGTCCTGCACAATTTCCGCGCACTTTTGCGCTACAATAATGCGACATCTTATGCGCTGGCGGTTGCCCATCTATCCGACCGCGTCGCCGGCGGAGACGCCTTCACTGCCTCCTGGCCGACCGGCCAGATACCGCTTACCAGAGGCGAAAATAAAGAGTTGCAGCAACGGCTTACGGCGATTGGCTGCGATTCTGGTAAACCCGACGGGGTGGTCGGCAAGAGGACCCGCGCCGCCGTGCGTTGCTACCAACGCCAAGTACGCGAGCCGGCCGACGGCTACCCCACCGCCAAGCTGCTGGCCCGCCTGCGCGGTGGCGCGAGCTAGTGGGTTCAGCGGCGGTTTGCTCAACAGGATCACCAAGCAGAGAGAGAGATAAATGAGCAATGTCAATATGAGCACTAAGCTGCCGGTCTCCGCCGACATCGTGTGGCAGACGATCGGCGGATTTAGCAGCATCGCCAAGTGGCATCCGGCGATCGAAAAAAGCGAGGAGACGACCGAAGGCGGCGCAACCATTCGCACCCTGTCACTGGCCGGCGGCGGCGGCACCGTCGTCGAAAAACTCGAGACCCTCAACGACAAGGAGCGAAGCTGCACCTATTCGATCGTTTCCAGCCCCATGCCCCTTAGTAATTACGAGGCAACACTCAGGGTCCGCGCCGACGGGCCAATGAGCTGCACCGTCGAATGGTCGAGTAAGTTCGACGCCGAGGGCGCGTCCGAGAACGACGCAGCCGCCACCGTCCGGCAGGCATACGAAGCCGGCTTCGAGAACCTAAAGCGGATGTTCGGCGGGAGTTGAGTGCGCGAGCACCTCAAACCGGTCGCAATACTTGCCGCGAGCCTGATTGGACTGGTATTGGCGGCGGCGGGAGGGTTGGCTGCCGAGAAGGATTGCAGCGCCAAGGCGGTTGGTTCACGCGTCCTGGTGAAACCCCACGCCAGCAACCTCGGGGTATGCATCGACACCGACCGTGGCAACGATCCATACGGGTTCGGCCAGACCCGTTATCGCCGGCAGACGCTTTCCTACCGCGACCGTCGGGTGCGGTTGAAAGACGGAACCAGCGGTGTCGAGGAATATTACTGCCACCTGCCGTTCGGAATTTTTAAGCAGGCCTATCGCTGCCCATGCGGGATTGACGAGCCGATACGCACCCGCGCCGTCTGCCGCACGGAGGAGTAAGCGTAGCTGTGATTAGCGTCCGCCGAAGAATCGACCCATCTTGCGCATACCCGAGCCGATCGAGCGGTTGTAGCTGCGTGCGGCATTGCTGAAATTCCGCGCCGCTTCGCCGCCGGCCCCATTTCCTAGGCCGCGGCGATGGCCATTGCTGGCGTAGCGGGCGCGGCGGTAGGGCCTGGACATGTCGCTTCGCGCCTCGAGCAGCTGCTGCCTCTCACGCCGGGAAATTCGGCCGTCGGCGGAAGCATTCTTCATCATCGTGCGGAACCGGCTATCGGCGTAGCGCAATCGGCGCGCTTCGCGCCTGGTAATCCGGCCCTGAACGAGACCTCGTTTTAGAATGTGTTCGAAGTCGGAACTACCAAGGGCCTGACGATAGGGGCCGTATCGCCGCGCTCGGTTCAGCTTGACCGCGAGCCGGCGCTGGGCGATCAGCATCACCGCACGCTCTTTGTGGGTAAGTGCGCCATCCTGCAGCGCCGCCTTGGCAAAAGCCTGAATGCGCCGCTGTGAGGCGCGAAATTCCGCGGCCTCTCGCTGGGTAATAGTGCCTTCGCTCAACCCTTGCTCGAGTCGGCGGGCAACGTAACGCGGGGAGAAACGAAATTGCCCGTCATTGCGCTCGCGTATGATCCGGCGGCGCATCTGGGCGCGGATATCTTTCATCTGGTAGCGTTCCCAGCCGGTAATCTTGTCGTCGTTGCGCACCATTCGCTTCATTATCTCAATGCGTTCCATCAGCTCGTTCAGGCGCTTGACCTCGCCCGGCGTCAGCGATCCGTCGGCAATGCCGTCGCGAACCCGGCGATTGGTAACTTCCAGGCCTTTGGCAGGCACCGGCGGCTGGTCGACCTGGCTCCGCGCGCTAAAGATACGTTTGGCGATCTGGGGCCTCTTGGCGCTTTCCTTGGCCTCGACCGTCTTGGCGGTGGCGCCGGCAACGACGAAAGCGGCGGCAGCGAAAGCGGCAGCGGCTAGAGTCTGCCAAAGGATGTTTTTCATCACGTGGTTCCTTGGGTCGGAAGTGAGAACGCGATTTTGGCGCGCCAGGCTTAAGGGGGGTTTAAGATAGGCTAAATTTTTAAGGAGTTTGGGCGGTCAAAGAGCGATCGGAAATCGCCTCGCGTGACAAGGCAATTATCAATGTATTATCAATGCATTATGATGAAAAATTCTAATTCACTTACGCCAATCTATGTCTCCCGGTCCCGCTTGTTGGAGCATCCGTATCGGAGTTTCGAAAATTCGTTAAGTGCGGCCCCGGCGCATGTCGGGACGGTCGCGTGAAAGGCACTTTCGCTCACGCGAGTTTTGCCGACAGTCCGCCATCGACGACGAGGGTCGTGCCGGTGATGTAGCGGGCCTCGTCGGAAGCCAGGAACAGCGCGGCGTGGGCCACATCCCAGGCATCCCCCATGTGGCCCATCGGGCACTGGGCGTCACGCACCCTGATCATCTCCTCGACGCCGCCGTCGCCGTAGCTGTCCTTCAATGGCTCGACGATCATCGGCGTATTCATCAGTCCCGGGAGGATTGCGTTGGCGCGAATGCCCTGGCCGGCATATTGCAGCGCCACCGAACGGGTGAAGGGCACGATCGCGCCCTTGGTCGTCGAATAGGAAATGTAGGACACACCTGTCCAGCGGCTGCCCGAGACGCTGCCTATATTGACGATGGCGCCGCGCAGGCCATGCGCGTTGGGGGACTGGCGTTGCATCACAGGCAGGACGTGCTTGTGGGTCAAGAACTGGCTGCGCAAGTTGATCGCCATAACCCGCTCCCAGCTTTCCTCGCTCGCCTCGACCGGCCCGCCGAGCTCTAGGATGCCGACATTGTTGTGCAGGATATCAATCCGGCCGAACGTCTCGACACAGGCCGCGACCATGGCTTCGACCTGATCAGCATCGGCAACATCGGCCTTGAAGGCCACTGCATTCCCGCCCTCCTCCTCGACGATCGCTGTGGTGCTTGCGGCTGCCGCTTCATCGAGATCGACGGCGAAGATCTTGGCCCCCTCGCGGGCGTAGAGCACCGCCGATGCCTTGCCGTTGCCCCAGCCTGGGCCTGAAGCGCCGGCGCCGGTTATGATCGCCACTTTGTCTTGAACTCTGCCGGTCATGTTTTGTCCTTGCACCAAAATCGCTGGAATGAATTTCACCACAGAGACACGCAGGCACGCAGAAAGTCCATCGGGATTTGAACCTTCCCGGTGGGATGCGTGGTTTGATCGATCATCGCCAACGTGGGAGACTTGGATAATCCAGCCTCATAGCGCAGTGAAGGGGAGAACAGTAAAATGGCAATCACCAAGGGTATCAAAGCGTTATGCGCGGAAGCTGAGGAAATCATCGAAACCCTGAGCACCGAAGACGCGATCGCCCGCCACGGCGATGCCGATACGATCTTCGTGGATATCCGCGACATCCGCGAGCTATGGCGCGACGGTGCGGTTCCCGGCGCGGTGCATGCCCCGCGCGGCATGCTCGAATTTTGGGTCGATCCCGAAAGCCCCTACCACAGGGAAATCTTTGCTTCTGGCAAGTCCTTCGTGCTGTTCTGCGCCGGCGGTATGCGTTCGGCGCTGGCGGCCCGCACGATCCACGAAATGGGGCTCGAAAAAGTTAGCCATATCGCCGGCGGCTACGGCGCATGGAAGCAAATGGGCGGCCCCGTTGAGCCCAAGGAACAGCCTGCCCCGAAGCCCAAGGATTAGGCAGCGATATTCAACGCCTAGCTTGCGCGCCTGATCTGGAAACGCTTGTGGGCGCCTGGGTTGACCGTGCAGGGTCCATTCCTTCCCTGCGGCGCGCTGAGCGACACGTAGGACCGGCTAACCGCCATCGAACGGCCGTCGGCGGCCAGGGTGGCGGTAAATTTATGAGAGAAACTGCGGAAGAAGCAGACTCGGTTCCAGCCCCACAAATCGCCCTGTATGCGGCTTCCCCGGCGGCTGGCGACCATGACAATGTCGCCGCGCTTGATGGGCAGGTTCGAGCTGTTGCTGATTGCGATGCCAACGAGGAGGCGGGTGCCGGCGCGCGGGGAAGGATACTCGTACATCGAAAAACGCAGGCTACCGTAAAGCCACACGGACGCCTCGCCGATCACCGGCGTGCGCACTTTCGGGATCTGGCGCTTGAGGTCCCTTACCATGCGTTCAAGCTCGGCTACGCGGCGTTGCAGGCTCTTGTTTTGACGTTCAAGCCGGCGGTTGTCTCGCGACAGTCCTTGAATTTCAGCGCGCGTTTTCTTGAGCTGCTCCGTGGTCTGATTGATCTGGGCCAAAATCTTCGAATTCTTTTGGTAGTAGGGAAACAACATGATGGCGATCAGTACGAAGGTCCCCATCGCCGAAGCGAACAGGTCGAGCGCCGAGAGCGAAAAAATATTGAGCGTGCGATCAGGCCGTTTCAACGTATTGTCTCCCCATCGCGGATTGGTGACGCGGAAGCCGAATTCAGAGAATACCACAAGCAGACCTCAGCCGGGGGCTGGACGCTGCCCGATAACGCGGCGAATTAACAAAGCTTAACTCCAGATATTGACTCAAATGCCAGGGATATCGTCAGGTTCCGATGTCATCGACAGAGAGGCGGGTGAAGCCGCCAGCAAAAATATTAACCGTTTGGCAATCCCGTCCTACTAGCATCGGGAGCCCAATTGAAATGTGATTGAAATGGCGACGGAAGCGACAAATCAATTGGCCGGCCTCGTGGCGCTGGCGCGTCGGCACAATGCCGATGGCCGCCGCGTCATCTTGGAGAATGTCGCCGATCTTTTCCTGTCGCCCGAGGAACGGCTGAGCGAGCGCGAATCCGCGCTGATGACCGACATTCTGCACAAGCTCGTCCACGATGTCGAGATGACGGTGCGCCGCAACCTCTCTGAACGCCTCGCCAACCTCGAGGACGCGCCGCACGAGCTCATCGTGGTGCTCGCCAATGACGAGATCGCGGTGGCCGAACCTATCCTACTGAGGAGTGGCGTCCTGCACGATGCCGACCTCATTCAGATCGTCAAGGACCGTACCCAGGAGCATATGATTCAGGTCGCCCGGCGCGAAGCCTTGAACGAAGGGGTCACCGACGCGCTCATCGATAAGGGTGAGGAAGATGTCATCGAAGCGCTCCTCGTTAACAAGGACGCCTCGATTTCCCGGCAGGCGTTGAGCTACGTTGTCGAGCGCTCCAAGCGGGTCGACCGCTTCCAAGAGCCCTTGGTGGCACGCGAGGACTTGCCACCCGATCTGGCCCACAAGATGTTCTGGTGGGTTTCGGCGGCCCTGCGCGATCATATTCTGCAAAATTATTCCCTCGACTCGGTTACTATCGACGAGCTGCTTCAAGACACGGCGCAGAGCATGATTGAAGACGTCGAGCCCCTCCGGCCCGGCCACACGGTCGCCGAGGAGTTGGTCAGGAATTTGGCCAACCGGGGTGAGCTGACCACTGAGTTCATCATGATAACGCTCAGAGACGGCGAAATCCGCCTGTTCATGGCAGCGCTAGCTGAGCAGAGCCGGCTGGATTTCGATACCACGCAGAGGATCGTTCTCGATCCCGGAGGCGAACCTCTGGCCGTGCTGTGCCGGGCGGTTGGAATGAACCGCAAGCAATTCACCACCGCTTTTCTGATGAGCCGCGCGCCCCAAGGAAACGTCCTCGGCGTGACCGTTTCGCAAGAATCTTCGCAATTGTTCGATTCACTCACCGAGCATTCGGCAATGGCCGCCCTGCAGTTCTGGCGTGAAGATCAAGGTTTTCAGCGTGCCCATACGGCAATCGCCGGCGCCGAGCTGAAAAAGGTGGCATGAACCCTGCCGACCCGCAAAGGCCCAGCCGCAAGACCGATAAGGGCAGCGGTTCAGCGCAAAACACCCTGAACGCAATCTCCTTCGTCTGATCCGGCGGCCGGCGGTCTGCCGGCAACCCGCAGTCTGGCTAACTTTTCAAGCACCGCTTGCTCGTTGAAGCGAGGCTCCGTCGGTATCACCACGGCGTTGCTGGTGCCGCGGTGCAGATCAAGCTCGCCCGCCGGGTGGCCATTGCGTGAACGGCGCCGAAATCGAATAGGATACGCGCGAAATGGGCTAACAGCGTTCCTTGGTAATACCCTACCCTGGTTTAGCTTCGAGCATGGTTTTCGGCAGGAACAAGGCCACTTCCGGAAACAACACCAACAGCAGAAGGCACACCCCCATCGCCACCCAGAAGGGCAGGATGCCGGCGAAGATGTCTTTTAGCGGTACATCTTCGGCAATACCCTTGACGACGAAGACGTTGACCCCGACCGGCGGCGAGATCAAGCCCATCTCGAGCACGATCACCATGATCACGCCGAACCAGATCACCAGATCGGACGGATCGATGCCGAGCAGCTGCGGAACGCCGGCTTTCTCGACGATGGGCAGAACGATCGGCACCGCCAGAACGAGCATCGCGAAGCCTTCGAGAAACGTGCCCAGGAGGATGAATGTGGCGAGGACAATGAACAATACCCCGGCCGCACCGATCCCCGAGCCGGCCAGCAACCCGGCGAGGTTGTTGGGAATGTCGCTGAGGGCGAGGAACGGGCTGAAAATATGCGCGCCGATGATGATTAGAAATGACATGGCGGTGGTCCGTACTGTCTGCAGCAGCGCGCTCGACAGGCCGGCGCGCGTAACCGTGCGGCGTGCCAGCGCCACGATCATCGCCAGAACCGCGCCGACGCCCGCCGCCTCGACAGCGGTAAATACGCCGCCATAGATGCCGCCGATGGTCACCCCGATGATGCCGACGATAGGCGCCGCCCGCCGCAGGGCGAGGAATTGCTCGCGCGTTGAGGCAAGGGTCGGCAGCAACATCGCAAGCGCGAATACACCGACGATGGCAGCGAAGCGCGGCCTGGAAAGTGCGGCCAGATCGGGAAGCAGTACGCCCAGGTCGAGAAGCCCCGAGCTAGCAATCCCCGCCGGCAGGGCCAGCGCTAACGCCGCTCCGGCGATGATAACCAGCGCGTTTACGCGCCAACGCGTCCAATAACGCATCCCCGAAGGGGCGACGATGCGTGCCGGTCCGAGCGCCGGGTTATAGGTGGTCAGGACGACGATCGTCACGATGAACAGCCCGGCCAGCAAAAGGCCCGGCAGGACCCCGGCGAGGAACAACCGGCCGATCGAAGCCTCGGTCAGGATCGCGTAGATGACGAAGCCGGTCGAGGGTGGAATCAGGATGCCCAGGGTGCCGCCGGCGGCGATTGCCCCGGTGGCCAGGCGCGGGCTGTAATTGTAGCGCTTCATCTCGGGCAGGGCGACCCGGCCCATGGTAACCGCCGAAGCCACCGAAGAACCGGACAGCGCGGCGAAGCCGGCGCAGCCGACGATCGTCGCCGAGGCGAGGCCGCCGCGCCAATGGCCGACCCAGGCATAAGCGGCGGCGTAAAGATCGCGGCTCATGCCCGAGATGGTGGCGAAATTCCCCATCAGCACAAACAGCGGGATGACCATCAGATTGTAGGTCGAGGCGAACTCGAAGGTCTCGGCCGAGAGCGTGGCCAGCGCCGCCGAGAAACTGTTCAGCGCCGCGATGCCGAGCCCGCCGACGACGATCAGCGCGATTGCCACCGGCATGCGCAGAGCAAGCAAGACGAACAAGCCGCCAATCCCGATCAGCCCGGCGAGTGTCGCCCCGTCCACCTCTAGTCCTTAGGGCTCAAGCGGGGAGCGTCAATGCCGGGGATCGAGCCGCTTGTGACAAGGATCGCCGCCTCAAGGGCAAGAACCAGGCAATAGAGCAGGCTGCCCAGGGCTATGATCCACAGGAACGGCGCGTGAGGGATGTTTTTGGTGTCGGTCGCTTCCAGGAACTCGATGGCGCCAAGCGCCGCCCGGTGGCTCTGCCATGCCAGCACTGCAAAAACCGCCGACGACAGGAGCTTGATGACGATCTCGATGCGCCGTGCGAGGCCTTGGCCGAGCATGTTGACGAAAAGATCGACCGCGACGTGACCACCGCTGCGCCCGCAATAGGCAATGGCGAAGAACACCACGACGACAAGCGCCATCTGGGAGTAATCGAGCACCCCCTCAAGCGGCGCGTTGAACAGATAGCGCATCATTGCCGCGAATACGGTGTAGAACGCCAACACCATCAGGACGCCGCCAGCCGTCAGGGCGAGCCCCCGGATTACACGGTCGAGGGCAGTAAGGGCACGGATCATCGGCCACGACGCTGGCTATGGTGATAAATCGAATAGAACCGGGGGCGGCCCCAGATCGGCGGAAACCGCCCCAATTTCACTTCGGCTAGTTCGCTGCCCGCATCGCCTTGTAGATGCTGCGGCCGGCGATGCCTTTCTTTTCAAGTCCAGCGATCGTGCCGGCGACAACCTTGTCGGCAATGGCCTTGAACTTCGCCGCCTCGGCCGCGGACAGCGCGATCACTGTCTTGGTCTTGGCGAACAGTTTGAGCCCGCCGACCCCGGCGCGCGCGTAGGCGGCCGCCGCTTTGAGGCTCCTTGCCCTGCCGCTGACCTTCGCCAGCGCCGATTTTTCCTCCGAACTCAATGCGTTATAGCTGGTCCGATTCATGACCAGGTAGAAACCCGCGACCGTCGCCGGCAGCCCAGTTGTGACGTAGTTGCCGGCCTCGGCGAGCTTGAACGAGCGTATGCCGCTGGCGCCGATGAAGACGCCGTCGACGATCCCGGTCTTGAGCGCATTGTAGACCTTGGGAACCGGCATCGGCACCGGCGTGCCGCCCCAGGCCTTGATCAGGCTTGCCGCGAGCTTGGATGGCACACGGATCTTCATGCCCTTGAGGTCGGCGAGCGAGCGAACCGGCTTGTCGCGGGAAATCAGGACGGCATTGTCGTTGGTCCACAGCACCAGGGGCACGACCTTGGTGTATTCGGGTTGCAGGTGGGGCTTGTAAACCGCCCACATCATCTTGGTCGCCTGCACCGGCCCGTTCGATATCCCCGGCAGTTCGACCATCAGCGTGCGCGGGAACTGGTTGGAGGTGTAGCCGTGTAATCCGAAGGTGATATCGGCGACGCCCGTGGCGGCGCGTTTGAACTGGGCCTTGGGGCCCTTGCCCAGCGCGCCGGCGGGGTAGATGCGGATCGTCAGCTTGCCGTTGGTCGCGGCCGCGAGATCCTTGGCCATTGGCACCATCACGAAGCGGTGCATCGGATGCTTGGGCGACATGAAATGGGCGAGCTTGAGTTCCTTGGCCTC
>JAPULJ010000322.1 GCA_027295145.1 Alphaproteobacteria bacterium
AAAGCTGCGAAGTTTCCAACTCTACTTCAACCATTCGCGAACGCACGCGTCGCTAGACGGTGACACGCCTGCGGAAAGGAGCGGCAGTGTGGTCACGCATCCGGCCGCGCTGCGCAATTTCACTTGGGAAAAGCATTGCGGGGGCCTTTTCGAACTCCCGGTCGCCGCGTGAGTACGAATTCGCCACGGACAGGTCGGCCGGGTCTTCCAGGCCGCCGGCGTCGCCCTCCCGCCCAACATGCGCGAGCACGAGGCCTGATCCCAAAACCCCTAAAATGTAGTGCTAACAACCGGCGCGGTCCGCATAAGATATTGTGCTGAAACGATCTTTTAAAAGGCACTGTTGAAGTCGGATTAGGGTAAAGTGAGCTTCCTTGAAGCGACGAGCTCGCCGCCGTCGAAGCCGTCGACCTGTAGCAGGGCGCCACTCGGCGGCATGGAGATCTGGAGGCCTGTTGTGCCATTCGAGACGGCGGTGCTTGCCTTGGCCGGACGACCATCCACATAGACGTCAACGCTTTGTATGTTTTGCGTCGTCAGTGAGATGGACAGCGCTTGACCCTGCGCCGTCAGGTCCCAGTCGAACCGGCGCGGGGTGCCCTGCGCGAGCAAGGCGCCGGCGCGATCCAGTAGGTCCACGTTACCGTTGAGCAGATCGTTCCTGGTCATCTCATGGGCCCGATCTCGGGTGACGCCGAGGTCTTCCACCGGTTCGCCCGCGCGCTTGCCGACGCGCAAGGTGCGGCGAAGGGAAACGCGCATCCCGGCGCCCGCTGGCAACGGTTCGAGCGGACCGCCCGTCCAATCGGATGCCAGATCTCGATGGGTCAAGACGTTCGCGCCACCGGCACCGGTCGCCTCATCGACCCCCAGCACTAGGCCGATCTCGTGATCCTGGAAACCCGCGGCAAACATGTCACAGGCGCTATAGCAGTAAGCGTCGGTGACCAGGACCACCGGGCCAAAGTAGATCTGTCCGAAACTGTTCACCAGGTCTTCCGGAGAGAGCGCAATCCCGGTCGAGTACAGCGCACCCGTGCGCACGGCCTGCTCCAGCGACGGGCGCCACGGCGCCATTGACGCCACCTTGCCGACGAGATCCAAGGTACCCGAAGTCGCGACGAATTGCGTCGGCTCCGGGGTGATGTGCTTGGGTGTCAGCATTTGCAGAAGAAACTCGGCGGCAATTATGAAACCTCCGCCATTGCCTCGAACGTCGAGGATCAATCCCTCATGGGGCATTTCGTCGCGCAACAGGCGGATGAACTCATTGATGAACGCGTCGATGTTGCCGTCTTCCATGTGGAAGGTCCACAGGCGCAGATAGCCAATTCTGCCGCTTGCCGTATCGACGATTTTTGCTGTGATCTCATCCGGACGGCTGGTCGCCACGATGTTCGCTGCGGCCAGCTTTGTGGTGGATCTGGGGACACCGCCCTTGTAGCGTGCGACGCGCTGCGCTTCCTTGATCGCTGCCCGGTTGAACAGCATCTTCTGCGCCCGGCGCAGATACTCCCGTCGCTCGTCGACCCCCACGTTGTAGCGCAGCGGAACGGTCAGGTCCTGGATCAATCCGTCGGGGTCCGAAGCATTGGCCAGTAGATCGGCACCGGAATCGAACACCTGCCAATCGAGCCGGGTTTCCTCGAGGGTGCCGTTGTGCAGGTAGGTGACGGTGACCCAATCCTCGTCGGGCGGGAAAGACGAGCGCATGAATCGAAGGGTTAGAGTCTCGAGACCGCGCGCTAGCCGTGCCGGGAGGTTGCTGCCGGCTTCCTTGTCCGCATTGCGCCCGACCGCCGCCTCGATCGGCATGCCGTTCCAGTGGGTGATCTCGACGCCGCGGACAAGCGTTGGGTCGGAGACGAGGTGCTTGGCGACCTTCGAGACCATCCACTTCGCCCGACCGCCTTCGAAGTATTGTTCCACCAGGATACCGAGGAAGGCGATCTGATTCCCAAACGGCGCCGGTAGCGTGTAGTTGGTGTGCAGATCCCTCAGTTCCTTGAAGATGTCCAACAGCTCGGCATGAAACTCAGTTATCGAAGGTTCCGCGACGCGTTGTTCCAGCAATCGCAGCCGCTGTAAGGGATCGATCGAATGCATCGCCTGCTTGAGCGGCAGGTGGGTGTAGAGATCCCTGATCAATACGGCCGCTTGCTTGATCAGCCGCATCCGCTGCGTGGCGGTCAGCCCGGCCTGTGAGTCGATGATGTCGCGGAACGACGGAACGCTTCGGATCGCCCCAAGCCCATGTCCGCGGGACATGCGTTCGGGTTTCGTCCTCTTCCTGGGACGTCGGTTCCGTTTTTGCGCCATGCCAAGATCCCCCTAGAAGCAGGGACCTATCCTAGTACCAGTCTCCCGACCAGTCACGATGATTGAGTCCCATTCGACGAATTGAGGCTATGCCCGCTATTCAATCAGGGTCGCCCCTGCAGGCGTCATCTGCAAGTCCGATCCAACCTCGAATCAAGTTTTGACAAGGGACAGGATGCAGTCGTGGTCGGGACGTCTTCCGGTTCAGCACGGCCAGCTGCTGGCGCATCGCCAAGCTTTCGAAATACGAGGCAGCCAATGCCCGATCAAGCCGATGCAGAAGGGTTACGAGGAGCAGGGTGAGCATCTTTCGCATGGCCGAGAGGCTATCCGGCCAATGGCCCGTTAGCCAGTGTTACTGCGGCGTACGGGGTTTTGACGAGCCACAACCGTTTCGCACACAGCGTCGACAGTCGGGCCATCGGGCGGTGGCGCACCGTAGACAGTCAGGAGGTTCTGGAAGTGCCGCGAGCGTCGGACGAGGGCGCCGGCCATGCTCTGCAGCGCGTCGATCTCGTGACCCTCCAGGGTCCAGCTCGTGGCGATGTTCTTGAAGAACCGGCGGCAGGCCGGATTCTCGATGTAGTCGAAGTCGACGGGCACGACGTATGAGTTCAATTGCTTGGCGTTGTTGATGAACTTCGGAAGCGCGGTGGCCTGTGCCCGGAGTTGGATTAGCTCCTTGACGGTCCTGGCCAAGCGATCCTGCATGCCGAAAGTGGCGGCATCGATCGCGCTACCGGTGGTCGCCGACAGCATCTTGAAGATTCCAGGCGTCGACCCCGATCGGTCGAGGTTGGTGTCCGCCTCGGACCGTGCGTTGACTATGACGAAGACCAGGTTCCGAATGTCGCCGTCAAAGATCTGAGTCAAAAATCCCCGTGAGTCCTTGATCTGAGCATCAATCGTAGTGACGAGCCGGAGCGGTTCGTTCAGGCCGAGGTTGTCAGCGATGCCGCCGTCCAGCAGGTGTACCCAGGCCTTTCGTTCATTGTCGGGGGCTGCCCTGCAGGTGGGGGGCTGGGTCTCGTAGTCGCAGTTCATATTTAAGTATGCCTGCGCCAAGCGTCCGCGGCGGGTCCTGTTCGCGTTGAGGTCCATATCGGTCGCGAGTGCGTTCTGGATCCAGAGGGGTGGCCACCTTCGCTTCAGACCTGACCCCGTGCGCTCCTCGTACTTAGCCCATTGCGCATTGCAGGGCGCGTAGCTCTTGATCGTCAGCGGCGCGAGCGCGACCGGAAAAGCCGCCGAGGCGGCGACGGCTTCGGAAAGCTTGAATTTGACGAGGTCGGCGCAGATCAGGTCGAACTGCGGTTGGGTGAAGGAGAACACCGCGCCTTCGCTCATATCCGCGGCGTTGAGAATTAGATAGGGCCGCCGGCGCTGTTCGACGAGCCTCGCGTAGGTCTTGTCGTCGAACAGCGTGTCCTCGAGGTAATCGATCAGCACATCGAGTCGTGATCTCGAGTCCGTGAGCAGTTCCGCGACGTTCACCGGGTTAACGAGACGCAGAACCAATTGGCTTATGCCGTCGCGGCGAATGAAATCTCTTTCGAGCTTGTCAAAGCCTTCGGGTCCCGCGAGCGCGTAATACGCAGCCGTGACGCTGCCCCCCGAGACCGAGGAGATGATGTCGACTTCGCCGAGAAGCGTGCGGTCGGCAGTGGACAATCGTACTTCGTTGAGCGCGCGCAGTGTGCCCAGGGTCAGCGCTGCAGCGCGTGTGCCGCCGCCGGATGCCGTGACGACGAACAGAGTGTCCTCGCGGGACTCATTATCGTCGCCCGGCCAGCCGTATCTGTCAGGGGCGCGAATAGTCTCGAGCTGTGTCGTCCTGGGTGGCGTCTCGCAGGCGCCCAACAACACGGCAAGGGCCACGCTGGCGATCAAGCGCATGTTCGCCTACAGAGGCGGTGTCAGATCCACCTCCATGGGCGGATCCTTAGCCACGATGTTTTCGGTCAAGCTGTACGCAGGTCCGCGGGGACTCTTCTTTAGCTCGAACGTGTTTGGGCCTTCCTCAACAGGGTAGTGCTTGTTGGTCCGGCCCTCGGCTACTTCGCCATCATTAATATAGACCAGGCGCTCGGGCGGACCCTTCACGTAGACAACCGCAATTGCCATCGTCCTTCCACCTAGCTATGGCGTCCACCATATTTTCAATTCTTGCACGAGTAGCGCAATTTTGCAAACTCCACCCGGCCGAGCCGGCGGACGCGGCGCCTGGGTCCCGGGCTGGTTTGTCCGGGATGGGCTGGGTGCTGATCTCTCGGCTCAATTTGCGAGCACAATGTTTCCTGAGGAATACAGAGGCGACGCCTTCGTTGCGCAGCATGGATCGTGGAACCGTAGCGACCCGTTCGGCTACCGAATCCTTCGGGTTCGGTTCGACCAGGAGGGCAGACCCGTTTCCAAGGCCGTATTCGCCTACGGTTGGCTGCAGGACGAGGAGGCCTGGGGTCGGCCCGTGGATATCAAAGAACTCGACGACGGCTCGTTGCTGGTTTCGGACGATACCGCAGACGTAATATACCGAATCACTCTTTCGGAGAATCCATAAGCGGCACGTGAGGCTTGGCCGTGGTCGAGCGCACATCGACAGGGCCCGCCGTGTCCTGACCATTCTCACCAAAGACTGAGGCAAGGGCGATCCACGAGTTCGCGCGGGGCTTTTGGCGGTGAACGATCCCTGCGAAGATTGTGGCTCGCATAAAATGGTATACCCCCGTTAAATACCACGACACTGTCTGTTGCGTCGCCGAGGCGCGGAAATCCGTTTGGGGCCATTGAGGTCACATTACGCGCTGGGAGGTCGACGCCGCTCGAAGTACTCGGTCGCGAGGGGCACCTTCGCCTCGGCCATCCTCTCGACGCGCTCGACTGTGTCGACCAGGGCCCGCGCATCTCCGTCTAGTCGCGATCACGCCCAATTTAAGGGCGAGGTGCGTTCAGGTGGCCATGATTCGGCTGACGCTTCACCCTCGCCACGCAAGTCCGCTATGATCTTCGAAATGGGCCGAGGGAGGTGTGGCTCATCAAAATCTCGTACACCGCAGAAACCCTGGCTAACGGGTCATCGGCCGGATAGCCTCTCGGCCATGCGAAAGATGCTCATCCTGCTCCTCGTAGCCCTTCTTCATCGGCTTGATCGGGCGTTGGCTGCCTCGTATTTCGAAAGCTTGGCGATGCGCCAGCAACTGGCCGTGCTGAACCGAAAGACACCCCGACCACGACTGCATCCACCCGATCGCTCGGTGTTGGCCTCGGGTACGATGATGCGCTAGAGCTAGGGCAGCCCCTATTTCCTCACCGGCTCGCCGACACCATGGGAAATCACACCCGCGGGAAGAAGCCGAGCGCGGCCGCAAGCTGACGAACCCCTATCGCGCGGCCAACGCCGCCAGCACGTCTACATGGTAGGCCGAGCTCGAAGAAGCAATTCGCGGTGTTCAGATTGATATCGAGGACATTGGCGACCGTCTTGATAGACACATGGGCGACGTTCGCCGTCAGACGGACACGCTTGCCCATCGCGTCAAAAAGATTGAACACAACATCTTCGGCAGTTAGGAGAAAGTCCCTTCGGGGGCTTTTTTCGTGCGAGGGGTGCCCCATCAGTTGAACACTCGAAGCGAGGGACGTTCGCTTCGAGTGTTCAGTCAGGCCTCCAGCCAGCGACCTCCCCCTGGAGGCCATAGTTCGACTCACCGAACCCTACTTTATGAGGATTCTCGTCGAGCTCGCGGTGTTGTTGACCGTGCAAACGGTCAGGAGCTCGACGAGAGAGACCGCCACAACGGCCGATTTTCGCCGCACAACACCCCTACAACTCGGTCAATACGTCGGAAACAATATTGTCCGACCCTTGAAGCGTTCGTTTCCCTCTCTCGGATGTCTCCGAAAACCGTTAAACGAACCGCACGGGCGAGACCAATCTGTCAACTAAACTCATATACCTCTTCAGGTTTTGTCCTTACTCACTCCGATGAGTTTGTATAGAGCGTCACGTAGTCCTGCCAACTATCTGAAATTCACTCCAATACCACCGTGATATAGTAAAATCGCCGACTTCGAATTTACATATCTCGGAAATTCATAATAGTTTCTTTTCGGAACCTTAATCGACGCTGTTGCTATATACTCTGGCTCTGGTGAATACGTTCTTGCAACCAATTTGTCCTCGTGTATTTTTTCCACACGAACGACCTTTACCTTCCGAGATGTAACTGGAATGAGTTCGCACATTTCAGTCTTTGACAACGGATTGTACAAAAATAAGGGCCATGGCGACCAAATAACTCTTGGCAAATCCCCTAACCAAAAGCTATTAATATACTCATTTAGAGTTTTATTTTCTAAGTTAATACCTTTAGAATATTTTTGCTTCCGAATCCCACGTTTATTGGGTTCTATATCAAAATTCAGCTTATCGAATTTTTGTCCACCATCTTTTAGTACGCACAAATTAACGAATCTGCGAATTGGTCTCATAGGACGAAGCGC
>JAPULJ010000323.1 GCA_027295145.1 Alphaproteobacteria bacterium
TCTGCAACCTCACCGCCATGACCCCGGTCGGGCCCGAGGAAACCGAGGTCACCAACGTGCTTTACTGGACGGTCCCTTGGTTGACGCCGTTCAAGCCCTTGATGCGGCCGATCGCCCGCCGGTTTCTCGGTCAGGACCGGCGTATTCTCGCCTTGCAGCAGCAAGGGATGGCGCACGATCCGCCGCTGATGCTGGTCGACGACGCCGATAGGCAGGCCAAATGGTATTACCGGATGAAAAAGGAGTGGATATCGAGCCGCCAGGAGAACCGCCCCTTCGTCAACCCGGTGAAGGAACGGACATTACGTTGGCGTACCTAGAGCGGTTCTCGGCCAGATGGATGGTGCGCTAGACCGTCGCCTTTCCCTCGAACCGGCAAAGATCCTCGACTACGCATTCCAGACATTTGGGCTTGCGCGCCAGGCACACATAGCGGCCATGGAGGATGAGCCAGTGATGGGCGTATCGGCGCATCCGTTTCGGCACCACTCCAGCGAGCTTGTTCTCGACCTCCAGCGGCGTCTTGCCGGGCGCCAGCCCGGTGCGGTTGGAGACCCTGAAGACATGGGTGTCGACGGCGATGGTGGGGGCGCCGAAGGCGGTGTTCAAAACCACGCTCGCGGTCTTGCGGCCGACGCCTGGGAGGGCTTCGAGGGCTCCGCGGTCGTCGGGAACCTCGCCTTCGTGCTCGGCGATGAGGATCTCGCTCAGGCGGATCATCGGACTGAGCCGCGCCGAGCTTTCGGACCTTTTGGGCAAGCCCCATTTCCGGCGCCGGGACATCACCGCCGAGATCTGGCAATACCGCCATGGGGAATGCACCCTCGATGTCTTTCTTTACGACACGGGCAACGACTACCGGGTGCTCCATTTCGAAATGCGCCAGGGCAAGGCCCAGGCCGCCTCCACGACGCGGTGCCTGGCGGCGCTCTTGAACGCCCGGGACAGGGACGGGGCCGGTTAGAGCACGGCCGATGTCTGTTGTATGTCAGGCGCCCTCGCAGTAGCCTGGTTTAGACACTCGCTGTTAATGCGACGCGGCGGCACGGCGAACAGGATGAACTATGGCTCACAAGCCGAACGACTGGTTGCGGGGACTCTGGTACCTTGCGGCGCGGGCGACCGATGTCAAGGCGGGCCGCGTAATTAGCAAACAGTTACTGAGCGAACCGATTTTGATCGGGCGCACGGCGGCGGGCAAGCTATTCGCGATACGCGACGTATGCCCACACCGCGGCATTCCTCTCAGCAAAGGCACCTTTGACGGCGAAGCGGTAACTTGCTGCTTTCACGGCTGGCGTTTCGGCCCCGACGGTCGATGCCTGGAGATCCCATCCCTCGCACCGGATCGAAAGGTTCGCCTCGACCGGATACGAGCGCCGGACTACGCGTGTTTGGAGAGCCAAGGTTTGTTGTGGATCTTTTTTCCAAAACATACTGCGAAGACTGACACGAAAGACATACCGCCGGCGCCATTTTTTAACGGTTTTCCGGAGGATGCAGCGCCGCAAATCTTTGGCACAGTATCCTACCCCTGCCACGCCGACAACGCGGCCTACAATCTAATGGACCCAGCGCACGCCGCCTTCATCCATGGCTCGTGGTGGTGGCGGAGGAAGCAGTCGCGCCTGATACTTAAGGAAAAAATTCTCGAACCCGCCGAGCGCGGCTGGCGCATAGCGCGCCACAAGGTAGCCCGGCACAATCGCGCCTATCGCCTACTCGGCCGCGATGTGACGAGCGAGATAACCTATCACCTACCTGGCCTGCGGATCGAAGAAATTCGCGGCGATAAGCATGTCGTTTTCGGACTATCGGCCGTGACACCAGTGAGCGAGCACGCCTCCGAGGTGACCCAGTGCTTCTACAGTGATCTGCCATGGTTGCACTGGCTTAGTCCTGTCGGACGCCACTTCATCAAGAAATTCCTTAGCCAGGACCGTGCTGTCGCAGTGCTCTCCGACCAACCTCAGATCGAGAATTTCCGACCGATCCACATTCCTGACGCCGATATTCAGGCACGTTATTACGCCCAGCTCCAAGCCGCCTGGCGCAGGGCCAGTGACGGCAAGGCCGCATTCCACAATCCGGTCCGCCGCCAGGTGGTCCGCTGGTATAGCTGAATAGGGGCAGAGACGAGAACTCCGCTGACGAGGACAGTGCGGCGCAGCAATACGAGTCAAATGACTGAGGGCGCTGGCGGGTAGTGGAATCACTGTCACCGGTCCGGCTGCGATCCTTCCCCTTCTGGCCGAGGCGTCTTAAATCCGGCGGTGGCTGTCAAGCTCGAAACCCAATCCTTCCACTTGCCAGATATGTGACCTGAGGGGCGTCGGCGTAGTTGAGGGCGTCGGCGCATTAAAGTCCCCGCGCGCCCGCCACCTTCAGCCCCCATCTCCCCCCTTGCCGTCTTACCCTAGACCGTCACTTTTCCCTCGAACCGGCAAAGATCCTCGACCACGCATTCCCAACATTTGGGCTTGCGCGCCAGACACACATAGCGGCCATGGAGGATGAGCCAGTGATGGGCGTAGCGGCGCATCGGCTCCGGCACGACTTCGCTGAGCTTGGTCTCGACCTCCAACGGCGTCTTGCCGGGCGCCAGCCCGGTGCGGTTGGAGACCCTGAAGACATGGGTGTCGACGGCGATGGTGGGGGCGCCGAAGGCGGTGTTCAAAACCACGCTCGCGGTCTTGCGGCCGAC
>JAPULJ010000324.1 GCA_027295145.1 Alphaproteobacteria bacterium
AGCGCTGGCAGCGCAAACATTGCTGCTGCAGCCAAGGTCAAACCGTATACGGCCGCTCGAAACCTTCTGCTTCGCATATCCATCTCCTCATCGCTCCAGTGATTTTGGGGTGCCGAAGCGAACCGACCTCCCCGGTGATTAAAACAGACCCAACAAACCGAACGCATTAGGTGCAAAACTCCTACTCCAAGGAATCGTCGGCCTCGTATGAGAACCGCGCTGTTGTTCGCTGGATCAGATTGCAACTGACCGGTCTTGTCGATTAGTAACGTTCCGTAGTCCAACGCCACGCCTACAACGGTCACGATGGGAAACCTCATGAATTCCGCCCCCAACCGCGATCGCCGGTCGGATAATCTTCAAAGCTTTTTCCTCAGTAGCACCAGAAATCCGTCGATCCCCTGGCGCCGAATCACGGAATCGGCCTCCATCTTCAGCATAAGCGCGAGTGAAACGCCGTCGGTCTTGACGTCGATGACGCGATGGGTCGCACCATTTTTCTGCATAAGCCATAGCCACTCCTGGCGTTTGCCCGACGCGAGCTCGACCTCCGAGCGAATGCTGGTCCTGTCGCTGACCTGCTTTGCCTCGATGACAGTGAGGCTCTTGGCCTCCCCGTCCATCAGCAGACGTGAGAGCATCCCCAGAAGGTACTCGCCATAAAGGCTGTTGAAGCGGTCGCGCTGGGCCTCGCTGGCCTCGTCGCGGTGGTCACCCAGGACGAAGGAAGCGATGGCTTCCAGATCGATGCCCTGGACGATGACCCGGTGCAGGGCGGCTTCGCGGTCTTCCGGCGCTTCCTTGTCGCTCGCCAGGGCCCGGAACACCGTGTCGGCAAAGGTTTCGAAGTCCTTGGTCGCGCTCTCTGCTTGGGCGCTATGAGGGATCATCGTGGCCAGGGCGATCATGCAGATCAAGGCGCGGAAGGTGGCCTGCCTCGTGAAAAGATCGAAATGCTTCATTTTCATTCTCCCCCCTTTCATTTCTTAGCGGTTACATGCCCTTGCAGCGGTAGTCTTTGTACCTTGGCAGCGGTCGTAGGGGTCTGCTTGCGCAAGGCCAACTCGATTTCCGTTGCCAGCTCCCCAACCAGGGCCCGGTACTCACCGGCCCGTGCCTTCGTTCGCCGGCCTGGTGAACTCCAAAATTCCATCGCGGCGGCCGCCTCCTCATAATCCTCGCAAAGTTCCCTGAATGCCGGATCGTCTCGCATCAAACGGTGGACCGTCAGCGCGGACGTCTGAAAGCACTCATTCAAATTATTGAAACGCCTCACCATCCGTTTGCCTGTTTCCCGTGCCTAGCGATCCGGTGGTTCATGCCAAGAGTTATCGCCGCCGAGCCAGGGATGCGGAAGTACGAACATGTTCGTACCGCGCCACGGAAGAGCGATATCGCTCCGACCGGAGCAATTCAGGACCGGACTCGATCAAAGAAATTACGACGGTCGCTTGGGGGGAAATCGGCGAGGGTGGCGGCGATGAGCTATCCTTGCTCTAATCTGTCTGTGCGGCCGCTTCCTGCAATATATCCAGGCCTGCTTTGCCGAGCCCCACAAGGATGCTTTGGTTGAGCGGCTCTGGAAAGCGCCAAACCTCGATGAGGCTCAAAGCTTCTTGCCGAAACTTGGGCTTTAGCTTGAGAAGGCTTTGCGCGGCCTCTCTTGCGCCCTCCAATCGATCCAACTGGCCGAAAATTGCGGCCCGGAGCAGATGGGTCCAGAAAAAACCCGGAATTTCGATTTTGTCCAACTCCGCTAGCGCTTGTCGGTACTCGCCGCGATCGTAACGATAGAGGACTTCCGGAATTCGGTACCAATGAGGATGAAGCGGATTTAGGGTTTGCGCTTTTTTGAGCAGCGAACGGCCCCGGTCGAATTCTCCTATGAATACCAGCCGCATCCCATAGTGAGCGAGCGAGATGCTTTTGTTGGGATTGAGGCGCAGGGCCGTTTCTCCTTCTTGCCTGAACCCGACAAGATCGCCCGCGGAAAAGAGAAGGTTCGAGTACATCATGTGGCCGGTAGGATCGGTTGGGTCGAGCTTGATCGCCCGCTTTACGGCCGCATTGGCCTTTGCGAACACATCTTTCACCGCCTCTTGCCGGCCGAACTTGAAGCGAATTTGCTGCATGTAGAGATTCGCGAGTACGGCCCAAGCCTCCGCATATTCGGGGTCGCGGGCCACCGCCTGTTCCAGGCAAGCCATCACCTCTGAGCGGCGGTCAATATTGAAATTGTCTTGATTGTCGTAGTAGCGAAGGACGCAGTCGTAATTGTCGAGGTTATCCGGCGCCCTACGCCTGGATTGAGCCATGTCGTTTTTGGCCAGGACGCCGTATTTGCCGGCCAGATTCCCCACCACCGTCCGCGCGATAGCGTCCTGCACCTCATAGATGTTCGCCGGCGTCAAGGCGGCATCGTAGCTTTTGACCCAAATATAGCGCGCGCTTTCCGTGTCGATCAGGCGGGCGGTGATGCGAATGGTACTCCCGGTCTCCAGAATGCTTCCCTCCAGGGCGTAATCCGCGCCGAATTCGCGGCGAAGTTCCCGTGGATCGGCCGGTTCGGCCTTGTATTTCTGCATCGCGCCCAGCGCCAGGACCCAAAGGTCGCGAAAGCGCGCCAATTCGGTGGTGAGTTGCTCGGTAATGCCGTCGGAGACATATTGCCTTTTGGCATCGCCGCTCAGATGCAGGAACGGCAAGACGGCGATCATCGGTCCCTTCGGCATGGCCAGCAGCGCGTCATCGGTCGTCTGCGCCACCGTCGATTCCCGGCTTTCCGGGCCGAACAGGTACCATCCGGCGGTGGCGGTAGCGATGAGCGCCAGAATAATGGCGCCGAGCAAGACCCCGCGCGATGGCATCATGCCGATCGACTTCGGGCTATCGGCCGGCGGCATCGTTGCTTCGGCGACCGGTGGCATGTCGGTTTTTTCCCGCCCCGTACCCTCCTGCCACTCGAACAGCGGCACGTAACCGCCCTTTGGAATGGAGATTCGAATCGGGTCTGTGCGCCCGGAGGCGGCGTAGTAGCCATCCAGATCGCGGCGCAGTCGACGCGCCTCCAGCCGTACGACTGGATCGATCTGCGGATCGAAGGTCTCGTCGCGATCGAATACGGACATCGCGATGGAAACGCCCTTCAGGTACCTGGTGCGACCCGCCAGAGTCTCCTCCACCACGTAACCGAGGAATTTTCTACGCAAATCGCCCGTCTCGAAGTCGCGGCTCTCCTGAATGTGCCGAAGCTGCGCCCGCACTTCGTCCGCTGTGGGTTGTTCGGGTCCCTCCGCGTCTGAAGCAATCGCATCCACGGCGAATTCCTTTGTCTTGGTCCGGTGCGCGCAATCTTGGGCAGTATAACCCTTTTTTCCCCATCCAACAGGATCGATGTCACTGGACCATCGCGCGGTACGAACATGTTCGTACTTCCGCACCTGGCGATTGGGGCCGATAACTTGTGGCAAGAACCGCCATATCGCTAGGCGCAGGAAACAAGCAGGCGTCGTGCGACAGGAGCGAGACCTCTCGTCAAAGCGAGTCAAGAAAGCTCGTGTCGGAGAAAAATCCTATCAACCGATAACCTTCCAGGAGGTGGGTTCAGATGAAAAAGCCAGTTCGAACGTCAAGACATATTACGATATTCATCCTTTCCATCGTGGTTGCAGCCCTGACTATCGGGTTGGCCTCGGCTTCAGAGGCGAGAGCGGATGAGGCAGATGCCAAGAGACTGCTCAAGGCCATGTCCGATTACATGGCGGCGCAAAACGCCATATCGTTTGGCTACGATTCCATCCTTGAGATCGTCACCCAGGACGAACAGAAACTCGCATTGGCGAGTTCGGGTGCCGTCACCCTCAACCGGCCCGACCGGGTCCGCGCCACGCGCTCGGGTGGCTTTGTGGATATCGAGATGCTCTTTGACGGCAAGACACTGACATTGCTCGGCAAGGCCGTAAATATCTATACCCAGGTCGATGTTCCCGGCACGGTCGCCCACCTGATCGACGAGTTGAGAGACAAATACCATAGGCCCCTCCCTGCCGCGGATCTGCTTTTGCCCAATGCCTACGACGAGCTGATGCTCGATGTCGTCGACATAAAGGACCTCGGCAGCGGCGTGATCGGCGGCGTCGAATGCGATTTTCTCGCTTTCCGCAAGGAGCACGTCGATTTTCAGATCTGGATCGCACAGGGCGATCGTCCCTATCCGTGCCGATTTGTCATCACCTCCAGGCTGGTTGCCAATGGACCGCAATACAGTATCCAGATCAGGGATTGGAAGACCGGCGATGCGGTCGCATCGGACGATTTTAGCTTCCGGAACACCACAAACGCCGACCAGATTGCCCTGAAAGACCTCCAGGACCAAATGAATGAATTGCCGAAGCATTTTACCGAGGGAGAAGCGCAATGACCGTATCGAAGAGAGTTGGCATCGTTCTGTTTGCCGGGCTCGTCGGGCTCTATGGGCTCGACCTTGGAGAGCGGCTTTCGATCCCCGGCGTTCACGGTTTCATTTCGACCGCGGAGGCCAGACTCGGGTGTCCGCTTACGCCGGTTAGCGTTGCCGGTGTGGCGCGGCGCACGGTGCGGCGCTGCGCGGTTGGCGTTTATAGATGCTAGGGATTTGGCGCCCATCAGGCGCGGGCTCAGAATCAATCGCACGATTCAAGTGCGGAAGAGCTGAGCCCGCAGGCTGGGCCGGAATAATCGAGACCCACTTGCTGGAGGAAACGGTGCAGAAAATCACAACCGCAGCCGTAACCGGTTTTCCGGATCGGAGAAATGAAATGAGCGTACCAGCCAAATTGTCGAGAATGATCTCATCGCTTCTTATCGCTACAGGCATACTTCTGTCACCGTCTCTCGTGATTGCCGATGAGTCTAAAAGGGTCACGGTTTTCAATTTTGTGCGTGCCGAGACCGATATGACGCTCAAACGTTATGTCGATCAGGGCGCTTTCGGGAAGTTTTTTCACATTAGGCTACCAGTTCCCATTGATAAGCAAGACGTGATCCGGATGAATCGAGACACGCTTTATTCAGTCGGGGTCTTCGATCTTACCGAAGCGGTCACGATCGCAAAGCCGGATGGCGGGAATCGCTTCCAATCGATGCTGGTTATCAATCAGGACCATTCGATGTTGCCGGTAGAGCATGGTTCCGGAGATTTCACGCTGACGAAGGAAAAAGTCGGCACCCGTTACGTGATCGTTGTTTTCCGAACCTTTGCGAATCCCATGGATGCAAAGGATATCGAAAAAGCGAATGCTCTTCAGGACCAAATCAAAATCACACAAGCCAACTTGGGATCCTTCGAGGTTCCCGACTGGGATGAAAGATCACTCGGAAAAGTACGGGATGCAATAAATGTCCTTGCTGATGGAATTACAGATACATCCGGAATGTTCGGCGACAAAGACAAGCTTGATCCAATCCGCCATCTGCTTGGAACAGCGTTCGGTTGGGGAGGCAATCCAGAGGAGGCTGCCGTTTACGTGAATGAAAAACCGGATCGGAACGATGGTGCGACTGCTTATACCGTTACGGTCAAAGATGTCCCGGTCGATGGCTTCTGGTCCATCACGATATACAACGCTAAGGGATACATGGAAAAAAACGACTTTGGCGCGTACTCCTACAATAGTGTCACGGCAAAACCCAATAACGACGGCAGCACCACCATTCATTTCGGTGGCGATCCAAGCAATTCGAATTACCTGCCAATAGTCGAAGGATGGAAATATGTCGTCAGACTATACCAACCTCGCAAAGAGATACTGGACGGTTCATGGAAATTTCCATCGCCCAGGTCAGCCAAATGACCCTAACACGTCCTGTGGACCGTGACCTGCCGGAAACCGGTCCAGACTTCTTTATCGATAGCCATGCGATGCTCCCGTCGTTCTCATCGGCATGGCGTTCACCGGCAAGAATATTCGCTGCGGCAGCTCTGGCTTCATTGGCCCTCCTGGGAGCCGCATTGGCGCAGCACTTGGCCGGCGGCGACAACCCGGATTTGGCAAACAAGCTGTCGAACCCGATTGCGTCGCTGGTCAGCGTGCCCATTCAGGTCAACCACGATTCCGGTACCCTGGGCCTGGGACCGACGGGCATATTTCTGTTCCAGAGTGGCCCCGGGACCGCAGGCGGTCTCGCCAGACCCCAATGGGGCGTCCCCAAGTCACGTGACAATGTGCCGGAATTCAATAACAATTTCTTCCAGCCGCTCCTCGCCTACTATAAGACGCCGTCCGCATGGAGGTTCAGCGCGAACATCGAAAGCGGCTACAATTGGATGAGCGACGATCTGTCGCTTCCGCTCGATCGTATGGCGGCGAAGCTGGCCGGCATTCGCGAGCAGAAAGTCCAGTTTCTGTTAGGTGGCCGCTACTGGTTGGATCGCTCGGCCAATGGCCCTGAAGACCTCGGTGCGCGCGCGCGGGCTGCGTTTCTCTTTCCAATGTGAGTTGTTGTGCGCCACCGGAACCGAATGCAAATGAGAGAGTGTCCCGCAGCTCAGCTTGGGTCGCGTGGCTGAACCACTTCAAACCCTGAAAGGACGAAACTCATGACGATCAAGTATCCACTAGCTTGGAGATTGGTTCCCCTCTTCTTGCTCATTGGGGTGATTGTTGGACCGTTGTCCGCTGGAGCCCAGAATAGAACGGCTCTGGATAACGATGTGCACGCCGCAATCGAATACCTCTTGAAAACTTCGCCGGCTGCCAAAAGACTTGCACCGAGTGCAAAAGGGGCTCTCGTTTTCCCGAATATTGTCAAGGCAGGATTTATCGTGGGTTTCCAGTATGGGGACGGTGCGCCCGTTAGGGCCAAGCAAGGTGGGGGCTATTACATCGCCGGTTATTACAATATCACCGCAGCTTCTTACGGTATGCAAGCGGGTGCGCAGACATTCGGGTATGTGTTGGCCCTTATGACGGATGCGGCCGTGGAACATGTTGAGTTGGGCCGAGGATGGGAACTCGGTGTGGGTCCCAGCATCGTCATTGTGGATTCCGGCATGGCAAAGACGCTGACAACAGAAACGGCAAAAAGCGATGTCTACGCATTTACTTTCGGTCAGAGCGGTTTGATGGCAGGCATGGGGATACAAGGAACGAAAGTAACAAAGCTGATTAAATAGCAGGAAGGCGGTTCGGCAACGGTAAAGTTGCGGAACTCTGTAGACAACGCTCGGTTGCCATCATCAGGTGATCAAAAAAATCTCGATGGCAAGTTACGGTCGCATGTAGAGTGCGTGGCAAGGACGATTGAGGTGACCCATTTGGGAAGCCTCGGTCCACGTGGCATCTGGACTGGATGCCGAATAATGGCGAGATGACATGCGTGCTGTATCTTGGTCTTTTATTTTCCTGCTCGGTCTCTTCACCGCCGCTGTGCCCAGAGTGGCGGATGCCGGGAGCGGTGCCACAAGCGGTTGGCAATTCAGTTTTGCACCATATCTGTGGGCGTCGTCCACAGACACTGAAATTAGTGTCCGCGGACAGGCTACCGGCACCGCCGAGGCCGATACTAGCGCCGATTTTGTCGATTTGGCGGAGGATCTGAAATTGGGTTCCAGGGTCATGCGGAGGCCAGGAGGGGTCGCTGGGGCGTGTTCTTGGATGGGACTTATTTGAGACTTTCGCCCGAGGGCCAGACGGGACCGGTGTCTCTGGGAGTGCTCAATAGCAGCGGTTCCAACGTAAAAACGGAGATTGAAAGCACCCGAAGTGGACCTTGGGCCTCCGCGGCGACATCGGCGGATTCGGCGTGGGGACTGAATTTACCTGGAATATTGTTGGCGTGGCTGCGTACCGGGCTTGGGACAATGTAGATATCCTGGCCGGGTACCGCGTGGAGTCCTACAATATCGAGTCCGGTCATGGGGCGGGCGATCTCGATTTGGATATGACTCTTCATGGTCCCTTTTTGGGCGCGCTGTTTCGGTGGTGAAATTTCGGGGAAGCGGCTGTTAACTATCGCAAAGGGCCATGCCTGACGGAACAACGCTACCTGCCACGGACCAATCAGGGCCTCGGTTCCTATGGAATTGCGGCTGGCCGAGCTGGCCGGAACGGTGGCGCCGGGCACCGGTCAAGGGCACCCACGATGACCTCCGTTGCGGTCACTCGATACCGGATCAAACAACGCATTTCCGACAGTTGCCAAGATTGACTTCCGTTTCAATCACGACGACTATGGAAATGTTGAACGAACCAATTTGCACGTGAGAGGCCACGATGATTTGTGCCCGGGTCCGCGGTTCCATATTGGCCGGCGTTTTGCTGATCGCCGGTTGCGCCGAGAGCCGGCAGTTGATGCCAACGCCGAACCTCTACACCGACGAGAAGGCGATGTTGTTCGAGGCATTGCCGCAGGAATACGCCAGCACGCTCGTCGAGCTCATTTACGTGACCGACCGGGCGCCGGAGACCGATGAGGCCGGCAACCTCCGCTATGGCTACGGGCGATCGACCTCTCTCGCGGTCGGGACAACGGTCGTCGACCTGGGTCAGAACGGGACCTGGGAGAACTTGGTCGAGGCGAGCCGGACGCACTCCCGATTCGGCGATTTCGAGCTGCGTTTGGTTTCGATCGACGAATTCGCACGTCTGCCGCCGACACCGATTCCCTACCAGATAGTCGACGGCGAGATCGTCGAAGACGCCGAGGCCGTCGCGGCGCGCGATGCCAGCGTCGCCCTCTTGCAGGCAGAGGTAAAACGTCGGCTGGCACTGACACCCCGCAAGGACGTGTACATCTACATACACGGCTACCACAACACCTTCGAGGACGCGGCTTTCGCGCTAGCCGAACTGTGGCACTTCTTCGGACGCGAGGGGTTGCCCATCGTCTACACCTGGCCGGCGGGGCACCCTGGTATATTCGGCTACACCTACGACCGCGAGTCCAGCGAGTTTACGGTCTTCCACCTGAAGCAGCTCATCAAGTGGCTGGCCGAACAGCCGGAGATCGAGAACATTCATCTGATCGCGCACAGCCGCGGCACCGACGTCGCC
>JAPULJ010000325.1 GCA_027295145.1 Alphaproteobacteria bacterium
AAGCAAGACCACTCGCCCCGAGTAGTCGTCCGGGTCGAGACCGACGGTGGCCACGCGCGCCTTGATGACCAGGGACACGGCCTCGCCGGAGAGCCGCCGGTCGAGCAGGTTGCCATGGCGATCGACCCGACGAAACACCGGGCCATCCTCGACCCCCGAGCGTTCCAGCCAGTCGTTCAGCGCCATCACGGGACACCAGCGGGTGCGACCGTGGGGAATGCCCACCTTCCGTCCCACGCCCTCCTGGTCGGTCTTGGAGCGCCGGATGTGGACCACGATGCCCTGGCGCACGGTCTCGATGTCGCCGCGGTCGATCCCGATCAGCTCCGAGCGCCGGAATCCGCCCGCGAAGCCGTTCAGCAGCAACGCACGGTCTCGCGCGTCCTTGAGCGTGTCGCCGATCGCGGCCAGGACGGCGAACAGGTCTTCCTTGACCAGCGGCTTGGCGCGACGCTGGGGCCTGCCGTGGGCCCGCTTGATGCCCCGGAGCGTGGCCCGCACCAGTTCCGACCCGGTGGGGTTGGGGAGTGCCCGTGCCTGGTGCGCCCTCGAAATCGAGGCGAGGCGGCGGACCAGGGTCGCCACGCTGAGCAAACCAGCATGCTCGGCCAGATAATCGGCCAGCATCCTGTCCGACGCCGGAAGCGTCCCGCCCCAGCCCAAAAAGTGCCGCAGATCGGATTGATAAGCCGTCCGCGTGTTCGTGGACACTGCGTCCCGCAGGTACGTCCGGACGGTCGGAGAGAGCTCCCCAAGGCTTGGATTTTACCCCACGAGATCGACCATTGTAGGTCGTGATAAGTGGGAATTATCGGGAGTTAGAAAGGTCACACGCTGGTCCCGAGGATCAGCGAGGCCAGCACGGTGCGGTGACAATTACCGGGATCGTGGCAGGCACACAGCAAGGTCAGGGTCTCGCCCGCCTCGTGGCGGCGCCTGAGATCGTCAATCAGGGGCCGCTGGGTCGCCATCTCCGCGATGTAGCGGGCACGCCAATCCTGCTGGTAGACGTAATCGTCGAAATCGGGCTTTTCCGGCTCGACCCAGCACCATCTCAGCAGCTCCGCCGAAGGTGCGAGCTCGCGCATCCAGGCATCGAAGCGCTCCTTTCGAACCCCGCGCGGCCAGAACCGCATGACGAGAATCCGGGCGCCGTCTTCCGGCTCGGGCGTCTTTCGGCAGTGCTTTGGGGTATGGATCGGCATGTCGGCGCGGGTGTCCACCTGTGATATGAAATCATAGCACAGATGCCGAGCTTTTCCGGTATTAATGTAATAATTTCAATGACTTACATATATTGCGCTGCGAGAAGCGCAATTCAGATTGTCACCGTGATAGCGAAGATGTCACGATACCGGTAGAAGCCTCGACCTCGCATGGAGGGGCTCACCGTATTCCAGTTTGGCCGTTTGCTAGAGTCGCCAAATTATGCATTTAAATGCATGTCGCTGACCCATAACACTTTGACTTGATGCGGTTTTCTCAATGGGAGAGTTACGACCGGTTGAGCCAATCGTGTGTGTCGGAAGCCGTCTCGAAATTCGGCGTGTTGCGCAGGTAGTACTCCGAGGGATCGACTTCCTCGCCATCAACGATGCGTTGCATCACCTCGGGCGCACCTTATGAGCAGATATCCAGTCGCCCGAAATCGACTTCTGCTTTACCCCCAAAAGCCGACATTCTCGTGGCCATCGCCGACTTCCGGGTTTGACTCGGAACGGACCTTCGGCACGGGTAGAACCTGTGCACCTCATCGCTCGTCTCCGAAGCTTGGAACCTTGCCACCGAGAATCACGAATTCGCAAAATCGGGGATCCCAAATCGCCAAAAGATTGGACCCATCATCCGGATTTACTGCAAAAAACAAATACTGCTCTGGCCCCCATCAGCTACGAATATCAAACCCGTCCGGGTTCTTCACAGCCAACGATCCAACCCCGACTTAGCTCCACACAAGAGATCCGATATTTGCTCTTTGACAGGAGCTAGCTGGTTGGGCCGTGATTGTTATCGCCGACGATGGTGAAGGGGCCCCAGAATATGGGATGCGCGTAGCTGAAGACCTCGCGGCCTGTGGCGTCGCGGTAATCACCCTCATCGACTAGCGCCATCATGGCTTGGCGCTGCGCCTCGGCCTTGCGCTGCGCCTCGGCCTTGCGCCCACCGATGGCGAACAGACCGTAATGGCGGATGCGGTGGAAGCCTTGGGGGAGTGTGTGAATGAGGAAGCGGCGGATGAACTCGGATCGGATGGCCACGGCGTCAATAGGCTGGCTTCGTTTTACAAAATCAGAAACGGTAGCAACGGTATTGTGAAGATAATCGCGAACGGTGCCGCGATCAGCAAACCTGCCAAGATATCGTCGCCAGAAATCGTAATTTTGCACCTTATCCGTAAAACGGAAGACCCCCGATTAAAACTTTCCTTTTCCTTGGCCCCGTATCGGCAGGCTTCAAACCGGAGCCGGCGGAACGGTACGATGCCAATATCATGGGCCATATAGTGATCTCCGACCAAACGCCAAGACATGGTTCCGTCTCCTTTTGGTTAGAGGCGATCTCCCCGATTTTCCTGGTCTAAAGATACGTCGTCATAAGGAAAAGGCCGCCGAACATGACGCAGACCATGATTCATGCGGCTGCCATATCCGTCATTGTCGCGTGAGATTCTGGCAATCGGTAAAACATCGATTTTGCTCCTTTCTCCCTATACCCACTGCAGGCTCGCGCCTGGACCAATAGGTTTTGTGCATTTTCTCAGTGGCTGGACAGGATTCTGGCTGATCCGAGAGTTCAGCGCTGTGACAATTCGCACAGTCCTGGAATTGGGTCGGCAGATGCCCCGGCTGACCCCTTTCAAGGGGGCCGTGGGCGGTACTATAATCGCGCTCAAGATCGAAAAAACACCCTAGATTCGCCCAATGACGCACTGCGACTCAACGGCGACAGGCCATTCCATCAGCAGTGCTACATCGACGGCGCCTGGGTCGATGCCAAATCCGGCGCTACCTTCCCGGTCAACAACCCGGCGACCGACGAAGAGTTCCGCACGGCGCAAAAAACCTAGGCGCTACTTTTCTTGGAGTTTCGGCATATTCATTTGCTAAGGTATGCGGGTCTATTGCCATTGGCGAGATCTCTAAGCCTCGCCCGGGGAGGGTTGCTTCAATGAGTGAGGAATTCCGGGTCGCGATTGTCGGCTCAGGCCCTGCAGGCTTGAGTGCGGCGGGGCGCGCTGCGCAGCTACAGGTTCCACATATCCTTTTGGAGAAAGCTCCACATATTGCCGACACCATCCAGAAATACCAAAAGGGCAAACTTATCTTGGCGACGCCAGATATCCTGCCCTTGCGCACCGACATCCCGTTCGAGCGGGGTATCCGCGAGGATATCCTTAACGGATGGCATGAAACGGCTCAGTCCCTCAATGTGAACATCCGTTTCAACGCCGAGGTTACCGGAATCGAGAAAACGCCGACCGGTTTTGCTTTGCAGCTGGCGAATGGAACGCAAGTCGGTGCCGAGTGCGTTGTGCTTTCGATCGGACTCCAGGGCGATTTACGCAAGCTCGAAGCCCCCGGCGTGGAGGGGTTCGAGAATATCGAGTACCA
>JAPULJ010000326.1 GCA_027295145.1 Alphaproteobacteria bacterium
CCGGTATACGCTGGCGACGCAATGAACCATCAATTGTATCTGTATCGGAAAGAATATCCGCATTAAGTCGTAGTGCAGCACAGCCGATCTCGATCGGCCCTCCCTTCTTGACGGCTGCAGACATCGTTTTCAGTAAAAAGAAATAGGGCCCTGGGAGCCCCCTCATCGCATGACGGAACATCGGTGAGGTTTCTTGTCGAGGGTCATTGCCGATAGGATCTGGAAGACCCTTTGAGTAATCACCTTCGCAGATGGTTTCCAAATCGTTTCGCGGCACCATAACCGCCTCGCCAGCAGCATACTGACGGTAGGCCTCTTCAAGCGCATCAATAGACGCGCGCATCGTCAGAGCGTTCTTGATATCTTCGTTGTTAAATATATGCATTCGGAGCTTCCCATATGTTTGCGCTGTCGGTACCCCACCATGTGCCGTTCCATAGAGACAGGAGCGGATAATCATCGCCCGTTGCGGGGCTGAGCAAGCGGCTAGACTAAGCCCGGATTCCTATGCCGGGTTCCTGGTCTCCACCCTGCAAGGCTCGACGGAAACCACCTTCTACGTGCTGGCGGTCTATTTCGGCGCGGTCCAGGTGAGGCGCATCCGCCACGGCCTAGCCGCCGGCCTCACCGCCGACGCCGCCGGCATCGCCGCCGCCGTGGTCATCTGCCTGCTGCTGTTCGCGCCGTGAGCGGGGGCACCGGTCGGGTTGGGGGCGCCCCCGCCGAAAGCGTGGTTAATTTTTCTTCTTTTTCTTTTTCCGTTTCTTCCGCGGGACGATCTTGAGACCCTGGCGGTTCAGCATCTGTCGGGTGTACTGAAGAGCCTCCGGCGGCAACGCGGCAAGAGCCTTCAATTTTTTCACCAGCGTTGCGGCCAGGATGATAGTGACCTGCTCGTTCATCTTCTTGCTGCGCTTCTTGAATTCAGGATCGGCGATGGTCTTGGCGAAAGCCGCGCGATAGGCCTTGGCGATTCCGGCAGGTGTATTGGGCGGCAGCGCCGCCCACTTGATGACCGAGCTCATGGCCCGCCAATACTCAAAAGCCTTTTTGCCGACATCGCTTTTGATCTTGGGCGCTACGGCACGGGCGAAAAGAGGCACTTTGGCAATCGCATCCATGGTGGCGGGTTTCGTGGCACCATCTGTCCCGGACTGGTACGTGATGGCGTACTTGCTTTTATCGAGCAACTCGGGACGGAGCGCCTGGTTGGCGAATGAGGTCATGCCGATCTCTCCACGCTCCAACGCCAACCGCAGGCTGGAAGTGCCTCTGTAGCCAGAAATCCATTTCGCATTCCAGCCTAGATACTCGATACCCCAGGCCGTCATGGTCATGCCCGATCGTGGCATGCCGGTGACCGATCCCATGGCGACGGGTGGCTTCGACTTGTCGGTCAGCGCCGCGAGCTGGTCCTTCCTGACAATCAAAAAAGTGCCGCCGATATCAAGCCCGCCGATCAGGGTATACGTCGTGGGGTCGTATTTAGACTGTCGGACACGGTAGTTGACGGGATCGACTTGCGAGCCCGACGCAACCAAAAACGTCAGGCCGTTGGGCTTTACCTGTTGGGCGAAATAGTTTTGTGCTTTCAGCCCCTTCGCACCGGGCCGGTTGCTCACGATCAGGCTTGGCCGGCCGGGTAAATATTTGGCGAAGAACGGCGCGAGCAGGCGCGCCGAGGCATCGGTGCTGCCGCCCGGCCTGGAGCCGATGATCAGGGTTATGGATTTTCCCTTGAAGGAAACATCGGCGGCCGCCGACACCGGTTCGATAGATACCGTAAGCCCCGCGAGGAGCACCGCGCTGCCAAAGCTTGCTGTAAGTGCAAAAAACCTCATTTGATGATCTCCCCTCTAGGTACGTTGGCCCGGGTTTATTGCCGGCGAGTTCGAAATACGAAACGAAATTCGCTTATCGAAAACCTACCGATTCGCCGCCCCCCTGTCCAATGGCTTATACGGTCGATGGCTTAGTTGGGAATTTGGAGTCGGCAATTCCACGGTTCAAGATGCGTCACGTCAGGGACGCGGGGCTCACCGCCGACGCGGCGCGGGGATCGCCGGCGCCGTGGTCATCTGCCTTTTGCTGTTCGCCCCGTGAGGGCGGGCATCCGCCTCGCGATGAAAGGACTGGAAATCGCTTCCTTTCCGCACAGGCTAAGACTGCGGCCCCGTTCACTCCCCCAGCCCCGCCTTGCGCAGGCCCTCGCCCAGCTTTTCAAGTTCCGAATCACTCAGTCCTAGCAACACACCCTTAATGTTCGCCAGAGACAAGCCCGGTTGTTCCCGCAGCGCGTCCTTGACAAGTTCGCGGGCATTCTCCAGGTGTCCGGCAAGCCCACAAGCGGCCGCCCAAATAACTAGATTGCCTATGAATGAGGGGCCGCCGCGCGCGGCGTTGCGTTCGTAAGCGTCCACGGCATCCTCATAGCGTTCCACCATGAACGATGCCCTTCCCAATATATTCAAAAAAGGACCTTCTAAATATTGCGGATCGAGACGGAGCGCGAACTGTATCTCATCACATGCTTCATCGGCCAAACCCGCCCACATCAGGCAACGCGCATAATCGGCATGGCTGTCCGCATCGCCCGGCTGTAATTCGACGGCACGCCTTGACGCGGCAACGGCTTCATCGTGTTGCCTTGATGCCGAATGCGCATGGCCCAGTGCGGAGTGGGACCGTGCGAAGGTTTGGTCGAGTTCAACCGCCCGCTGCCCCAACTCCAACGCAGTCCGCCTGTCACTCTCCAGATCATCGCTGTGCCCGAAAAGCACGGCCATGGAATGCATCATCGATTTGCCAGCGTAGCCACCGGCAAATGAGGGATCGATCCCTATCACCCGCTCATACATTGTTCGAGCCGCGCGGATGTTTTGCCTGGTCGGCGGCCATTGTATACTGCGGGTGCGCAGATAAACGTCGTAGGCCTCCATGTTGTCGGTCGGCGCTTGCGCCAACCGGTTGCTCTCGCCGCGCGTCAGCGCAACCTCCAGGGCTTCCGTCACTTTTCGCGCGACCTCGTCCTGGATGGCAAAGATGTCTTCAAGGTCCCGGTCGTAATGCTCCGCCCACAGGTGGTGGTCCGTCCCTGAATCGATCAGCTGCGCCGTGATCCTGAGCCGATT
>JAPULJ010000327.1 GCA_027295145.1 Alphaproteobacteria bacterium
AAGACTTACGAATGTTTGGTGATCGTGTTGGCCTATTTATCGCCCTAAATTTAAGCCATGGAACCAGAAGGATCAGGAGTTCGTGCGCGGCACGCTGTCGGAATCGGCGCTCGGGCTGCTCGACTCGCTGCCGACGCTGCGCACCGGCGAGGCGATCGTAGTGGGCGAGGGCGTCTCGGTGCCGATGCGGGTGCGCTTCGACACGCTGCCGGAAGAGCGCAAGCCGCTGAGCGGCACGGCGTCATTCTCCGCCGCCTGGCAGAACGACGACAAGGACGAATCCTTCGTTGCCGAGATCGTCGAGCGCTGGCGCCGTCAGCGGCGATAGGCGCACGCTAGAACTCGGCCGATTTCGGATAACGGAACCGGCCGTCTACTCTATGACCACCTACCGGGCTCAGGCCGTCAAGCGTTACTCCGATCGCCAATGAGCCCAGACTCCCGGTGTCGGGTCAGCGGCCGGGTATCACTGGATAAGGGTGACCTGAAACGCATCGAGTACCGGTTTGATCGGCATGACCATTGTTACGGTTTGGCTTCCCGCATAAACCATGCCGATCAATCGTCCATCTTCCAAGAAGACAGGTGCACCACTATCGCCCCCTTGGGTTATACCGGTTGTCATAATCAAGTTCTCAAAGCGTACGTTGCCCTTGGCAGTTCGAATCGTTACGGACATTTCAACGGCCTCAACCGTCCCCTCGACCCGCCCGGCCGACCGTCCCACCACGATCACTTTCGAGCCGACTGGTATATTCTCGGCAATCCCATTGAACGGCCCAACACCCGGAACTTCCGTAGCGAATTCTTCTTTGTCGAGGCGGGCAATTGCCGCCCCGACTCGCCCACCGGTATCCGCCCCGGATAGAGTTCGAAAGACTTTCCCCACCCTGTCCGATTGACGATTCCCGCCATCGAACAAGCCCGGCTGAACCACAACGTCGCCGACTCGGTCACCGAGAACGTGGTCCACCGTCAAAAGATAAGAGACGCCTTCTCTATCCCGCACGAAGCAGCAGATCGTTCCTGCCGTGGTGGTTGTCGAACTGACGCTGGTCCCGGCCTGAAGTGGCCGGACCCAACGCTCATTACGAGCAGCAGCGCCGCGTCGCAGATCGGGCGCTACCTCCAAGGAGGCAATTAGTTTTTCGACCGCCTTATCATCTTGACCGCGTTGTGCTAGCAAGTCGCGATATTTTTCAAAGCTGGTCTTGGCTTCGGTTGGATTTTCCTTTTCGAGGTAAATGTACCCGGCCAACCTGTGGGCATATGGAAAATCGCTTGACTCGAGTCCTCCCACCAGAGTCATGGCTTGGCTGATTTGTTCGTCGGTCTCTTGCTTTGGAGCGATCCTTGCGACACCTGCGCGGTACAATTGAAAGGCTTCAAGCGCCCGGGTGTATACACAAAATTCCGTGTCCGGCACCTCAGCGTAGCCTGGGTAACCCCGGGTCCTGTATTCCTGCGCGGTCAGAATTCTATAAATCCGGCATGCGAATTCGAAGCTCGCGGTTTCAATTTTCGTTGTAGTCGTCGTCCAACTCAGATCTTGACCGGGAGCGAGTTCACGACGCAGCCCTCCTCGTATCCGCGCATGTACTTCAATGACACCGCCATACTCCGACACGTCGCCGACGATCTCGTTGCTTTGTTTGATCCAACTGTTGAGGGTTCTCAAGAGCGTGACGATGTTTATGCCGTAGGCCTGGAACTCCACCGATGCGAAGGGGTCGTTCCGAAGCTTCACCAGCGGATCATCTCCACCTCGGCCGAAGAGATCCGTTGAGGCCAAAGGTTCGTCCTGGCGAGTCTCGTCCCCGCCAGCGCGCTTATCAATGCCGGCACCCAGCGGCCCACCGCTGTGGATAAATTGAATGCGCCGCAGCCCCTGGCTCACCCGCCGGGCGAAATTAACGCCTGCCTGCTCGAGCGCTTGACCGTCGCGTTCGTACCTGAAGGGGGCCAGGTAGAGGGTCTTCTCCCCCCAGACGCGCCACGCTTCGTACATGCAGGCCGATGCCACGAGGACCAACACGCCCGTGTAAAGTAGTTTGATTCCGATCTGGAAAATTTGATCGAACATGCCCAATTGGCTTCACCAAGGTCTCGTCGTCACCGTTGGCAGCTCACCTAACCGACCCTTCTTCCCCAGATGCCGACGAAGACAAATATTCGAAAAAAACATTACTTCAGGTTGAACGAATTTACAAACAGAGAAACTTGCGGCCCTTTGGTCACTGCACAATACCGGGGAGCCGAGACTCAAGGATCTGCCAAAGGAAAAGTTAGCGCTGCGGGGGGCTACTCCGCCGCTCGCCGGGCCGGTTCGGCGACCGGTTCGCGCATGGTCACGAACTCCTCGGCCGCGGTCGGATGGATGCCGACCGTCGCGTCGAAGACCTGCTTGGTGGCGCCGGCCTTGATCGCCACCGCGATCCCCTGAATGATCTCCGGCGCATCGGCGCCGACCATGTGCGCGCCGACCACCTTCTGTGAGGGCCGGTCGACGATCAGCTTCATCATGGCGCGCTCGTCGCGGCCCGTCAGCGTGTGCCGTAGTGGCCGGAAGCTGGAGCGG
>JAPULJ010000328.1 GCA_027295145.1 Alphaproteobacteria bacterium
AAGCCGCCTTACGTCGCCCTCATCGCCTCGATCGGCTTGTTCATCGCCATGGAGGAACTGTTCCGGCTGATCTTCGGCCCCTACGGCCTGACCTTCGATGCGCCGGCCTTGCAGGGAAGGCTGGAAATCCTCGGCGTCAACCTCGGGCACGCCCAATGGGCGACCATGGCCGGTGCGGTGATCGTCCTCGGCATTCTGGCCTTGCTGGCCGCCCGGACCCGGCTCGGCATCGCCTGGCGGGCCACCGTGACGGTGCCGCAGATGGCCGCGTCCTTCGGCATCAACATCGTCCAGGTGCGCTATGTGAACTTCTTCATCGGCTCGGCGCTGGCCGGTGGCGCCGGGGTGATGGTGGCGCTGGCCAACTTGCAGGTCGAACCGACCATGGGCAGCGTGCCCAGTTACAAGGCGCTCGCCATCATCGTCCTGGGCGGGCTCGGCAATGTCAGGGGAACGCTGATCGCCGCTCTGGCGCTGGGGGTCATCGAGTCCTACTGAACCATCTATCTGGGCAAAATTCTGGAGCGCGACGCAATCGCATTTGCCTTCCTTATCCTCGTGCTGATGGTCCGTCCACAAGGGCTGTTCGCCAAGGCCGGCACATGACCGGGATTATCGGTGCCTACGAGATGAGCTTGCTGACGATGGTCGGTATCGCCGTCACATTCGCCCTCAGCCTCAACCTGATCACCGGATTGTGCGGGCAGATCAGCCTAGGCCACGCAGCTTTTTACGGCGCCGGCGCCTACTGCGCGGCGATGCTGACCAAGGCCGGAATACCTCTTGCGGCGGCGCTTCTGGCCGGCGCTGTCGTGGCCGCGGCGATCGGGCTTGTCGTCGGCCTGGCCTCGTTGCGGGTGCGCCACGACTTCCTGGCGATCACCACCATGGGGGTGGGCTTTTTGTTCATCGGCATCGTCCGACAGCAGGATGCGCTGGGCGGCACGAATGGGATTTCCTCGATCCCCGATCCCGGTCTCGGCAAGGCCGGGTTCGTGTTGCTGTGTCTGGCAAGCGCTGTCGCCGTCGCCCTCTTCAGCCTCTACGTCAAGCGCTCGTGGATGGGCTACGCCTTCGATTCGATCGCCGACGACGAGGATACCGCGCGCATCGTCGGCATCAATGTTCCGGCCTACAAACTGGCGGCGTTTGCTATCGGCACGGCGTTCGCCGGGGTTGCCGGCGGGCTTTACGCCCACAATGTCGGCATCATCGTCCCCGACAGTTTCGGCTTTGTCGAATCGGTGACGGTGCTGGCGATGGTGGTAATCGGCGGCAATGGTTCGATCTGGGGGGTCACCGTGGCGGCGGTGATTCTGAGCATGCTGCCCCACTGGTTCCAGTTCATCGATAACTACAAGCTGCTGGTCTATGGCGGGCTGGTGTTTGCCGTCATGCGGTTCAGCCCGGGCGGGCTGGCGGGGATTTTCGCCGGCGCGGTTGCGCGGGTGCGCGGCGGCAGGGAGCCGGCATGACGGCGCTCCTCGAAGTCCGCGAGATCGGCGTGCGTTTCGGCGGCGTCGTGGCGGTCGACGGCGTCTCCTTCGATGCTCAGCAGGGCGAATTGCTGGGGCTCATCGGTCCGAACGGCGCTGGCAAGACGACGATCATGCGCGCGATTACCGGCGTGATCCGCCCGCAATCGGGATCGATCCATCTCGCCGGCCGCGACTTGGCCGGGCTGCCGACCCACAAACGCGTCCGCCTCGGCCTCGGCCTCTCACAGCAACTGGTCAGCCCCTTTGCGACGATGACGGCGGTGCAGAACGTCGCTCTGGCGGCGGGATACCGAAAGACCGGCGGGCCGCTGGCGGCACTTGCCCAATTGCGGCGGGCGCCCGAGCTGTCCCGCGCCCGCGAACTCCTCGAACTGGTCGGGGTCGGCGGGCTTGCCGACCAGATGCCGGGCAACCTGCCGCTGGGCGATCTCAAGCGCATCGAGGTGGCCCGCGCCCTGGCCCTCGACCCCAAGCTACTGCTGCTCGACGAGCCGCTGGCCGGGCTCAACCATATCGAGGCGGCGGCGCTGGCCGATACCATCACCGCGCTCAATAAGGACGGACTCACGGTGGTGCTGATCGAGCACAATCTGGGCGAAGTAATGCGCATATGCTCGCGCCTCGTGGTGGTCGATAACGGCCGCAAGCTCAGCGAGGGGCCACCGCGCGAGGTGATGGGCGAGGCGCAGGTGCGCGCCGCCTATCTCGGTGAGGAGGTCGAAGATGCTGCGGCTTGACGCCGTAAGCTGCGGCTACGGCGCTTTTCGCGCGGTGAATGCTCTGAGCTTCGAGGTGCCAAAGGGCGAGGTCTTCGCGTTGATCGGCGCCAACGGCGCCGGCAAATCCTCGACGATCATGGCCATTGCCGGGCATGTGCGCGTGTTCGGCGGCGCCATAATGCTGGACGAAAAAGACATAACCGCGATGCCGGCGCAGCAGCGGGTCAGGCGCGGGATCGCCATCGCCCCTGAGGGCCGCCGGCTCTTTCCCGATCTGACGGTCGGGGAAAACCTGACCATCGGTGGCTATATCCTGCCCCGTGCGCGCTCAGACGAGCGCCGGGCGATGGTGCTCGAGCTGTTTCCGCGCCTGGGCGAACGCCTCGGCCAGGTGGCCGGATCACTTTCCGGCGGTGAGCAGCAGATGCTGGCCATCGGCCGCGCGCTGATGGCCGAGCCGCGGCTACTGATGATCGATGAGGTCTCGCTCGGCCTGATGCCCAAGATGATCGATGTCTGCTACGAGGCCATCGCCGCGTTGAAGGCCGACGGCATGACGATCCTGCTGGTCGAACAGAGCACCAAGCGTGCCCTCGAAGTCGCCGATCGAGTGTGCGTGCTCGAATCTGGTCGTCAGGTGTGGGCGGGGAGCGCAGAAGAGGCGCGCGGCGATCCCGACATGATCGAGGCCTATCTGGGCCTGCGCGAGGAGGCTGCCTCATGATGCGCCAAAGCGCCGTGCCGCTTTACCGCCGGGTCAGGGATTACATTACGGACAAGCTCGATTCGGGCGTCTGGGAGATCGAGGCGCGCATCCCTTCCGAAAACCAACTTGTGCGCCAGCTCGGCGCCAGCCGCATGACCATCAACCGCGCTTTGCGCGAACTCACCGCCGAGGGGCGACTCGAACGCCACCAGGGGATCGGCACCTTCGTCGCCGACCCGCGCCCGCGCCTCGAGCTTTTGGAAATTCGCAACATCGCCGAAGAAATCCGCGAACGTGGGCACGCTCATACAAGCGTCGTCCATAGGGTTGGCAAGGAGCGCGCCACACTGGAGATCGCCGAAGCGTTGGAGATCGCCGAAGGGGACGACGTGTTCCACTCGCTCCTGGTCCACAACGAAAATGATGTGCCGGTCCAGGTCGAGGACCGCTACGTCAATCCGGCAGCCGCTCCGGATTACCTGTCAATCGACTTCACGTGTACGACGCCGAACGAGTACCTGATGCGCGCCGCGCCCTTGCGCGACGTCGAGCACACGCGCGAGGCAATTCTGCCCGATCGGCGCCTTCAAAAACTATTGAATGTCGGGCCACAGGAGCCATGCCTGCTCCTGCACCGGCAGACCTGGTCTCGCGACATTGTCGCCTCGCACGCCTGGCTTACCCATCCCGGCAGCCGATACCGCATGCATGCGCGATTCACCCATGCCCGGCTCCGCATTGCGGGCGTGGGGGGTACGCGCCATCCAAGCCGGGCGGCG
>JAPULJ010000329.1 GCA_027295145.1 Alphaproteobacteria bacterium
GACCCAAAGCGGACATTGGCGCGTCGTCGGTTACCACGTTATGCTCACCAGATACTGCGCCGTGTAACGTGTCAGTGCCCACCCTAGAAGCGAACGCGCATCGCGGCCTGTATGCGGTGCAGCTTGCCGTTGGTACCGTTGATTGTGCCCCGAAAACCGTGGGCATACTCAACGCCAAAGTCGACGGCGCTGCCGACGGGGCTCCAGATCAAGTTGACGATGCCGCGCCAGAGATCGCGGTTGAGCCCTGCCCCCTCAGGCAGCGCCGCTTTGCCGCCCGCCGCTCCGGCGATGTCGATGAAGGAGCGGGAGTAGATGACGTTGCTCCGCAGCGTCGGCGTCCAGCGCATCTGCGCCCACACCGAACCGCCGACGCCCAGGACAGTGCGCAGACGTGCGGTTGCGGCCGGGGCCGGTCGCAGTACCGCGGAGGTATCCCAATGACTGATGCCGCGCCCGAAACCCTTGCCGACGAAGACGTTGCCGCCGACTGTCAGGCGACGGTTGAACGTGTGACGCCCGGCGAGCTGCACGACCCAGCCGAGCGCCGCCTCGTCGACCCCGGCGCCGTCGTCGATATGCAGCCGGCGCAACCCAATAACCGCACCGAAGGCCCCCTTGGGGTGCCGGTGGTTCAAATGAATCGCGAAAAACGGCATTGGATCGTTGGCGCCGAGGGTGCTTCCGACGACCTGTCCGCCCGGGATACCCCCCAGCGCCACGATCTCGGCGCCCGGGCCCGTCGTGCTGCCGGTCTCGGGGTTTTCCACCGAAACGGCCAGGCGCGTCGCCTGGCCGATCCGGTGGGTGTAGAGGATCTGGCCCTGGCGCCCGAAGATCTTGCCGCCAGGCGAACCCGTTTCCACGGTCTCGGCGTAGCCATAGCCCTGGAAGAGATTGGAGTAGGTCTGGCCGGCCAGAACCGGACCCAGCCGCCCATAGGCGTGGCGCAGGCGGAAGGCATTGGAGTTCGAGATCAGCTGGTTGCCGCCGGCGCCGAAGAAATCGCCCTCGATGCGGGTATCGAGCCGGCCCCATTCGGTCGGCGTCCAGGTGCGAATGAAGACGCGCGATTGGCGTGCATGCAGGCGCACATTGCCCTGGCGCCGCGCCGCGGGCGTGCCATCGATCGGAGCGCGGGCAACGCGCGAGCCGTCATCGAGCGAGGAGCTGGTAGAGATCGCGTTCAGATTGACGATCAGGTCGAGCTTCACATAGCCGCCGATCCGCATCGAGGTATTGGTGCCGGGCAGCTTCCACGATTTCGGCTGGCTGCCGCCGGTCAGCGCCGCGGCGGGCACCGGCAAGCGGCGCCGCGCTTCCAAGCCTGCCAGCCGCGCTTCCAAATGAGCCAGTTCCGATCTCAGCGATCGCACACGCTCGTCATCGGCCGCCGCGCCCCCCGGTGCAGCCAAAAGGCCGACTGCGGCGAGCAGCGCCGGGCCCATCAACGCGGCACGGCGACGTCTCGCTTCAACTTGGATAGCCAATTCAGTCATCATCCTTGTTTGGGATTTTAGGCTGGAATGTCACCGGATGGTGATCAGAATAATGTTTTCGAAGGTGGTGTCAGAGCAAATAGGCTTGAGCCGGTTAGGGGTGATCCGTAGCTTTTAGCGATGCGCAATCCCTTCCACTATTTCAACAGTTCGCCCGAGATCTCTGTCAGGGCGAGGATTTTGGTCATCAGAGGCTCAAAGTAACAGGTCCAAGCTTGTGGGCCCGTCGGTGTGAAGACACTCTACAGCGAGCCTGGCCCAATCGCGCCAGACCCTCTCATCGTGTGTCTATTTTGATATCGGACCCTTTTGGGTCATCGGATCGGCCGGTACCGATTCGCCATTCGTGCTGCAACGACTCGACCCGTTGCCGGACCTATTTGGTCAGCTCATAGACCTTGCCCAGCTCTGGATCGAGCAGCCTGACCGGTAGGCCCGATTCTGCGAGCGCGGCCGCCAGATCGGCCGGCTTGGTCCCGCTGTTGAACCGCCGCGCGAGCCCCTTGGCCCGCTGGGGCGGAATGCCAGCGCGGACCACCAGTCCGACATTGTGGTGGTGTGGGACGATTGTCTTCAGGTTTGGATTTTCCGTCCGTAACAATTTCACCATCTCGACTACATCCCCGGGATCGGAATTGGGCTTCAGCGGAAGGATTGCCACATCGGGCTTGTAGAGTCGGCCCCATAGCTGCATGTCCATTGTCACTGCCGTGCTGCCGGCAAAATAGACGGTCAGCCCGTTCTCGAAGGTTATCATGAACCCCATTGCCGAAGCGTCGCTCAGACCGTCGCGCGTCGTGGAGCCATGGACCGAATTGACGGCGCGGATCGTCGTTCCGTCCACACGGACTCGCGATCCGGGCCCGACACGAATGATCTGCCGCGCCGGAATATTGCGGGGCAGGAAATAGCCTCGGGCAAAGGTAGTCGTCGTGAAGATTTTGGCGCCGGTCTTGAGCGCGATCTGGTCGCTTTGTCCGATCTCGTCGCCGTGGCCATCAGCGACTAAGATGTAGTCGACCTTCTTGAAATAGTCGACCGTCACCGGGCTAAACGGATTCACCACGAAAGGGTTGGTCAGGAAGACCTTGCCCGACGGTGAGGTCAGGCGAAATATCGACCACGAAAACCATTCGAGCGTGGGGTTCTTGGATTGCGCAAATGCGGGCAGCGAGCCGATGGTGATCAACACGCCCGTTGCCGCAATTGATACTAGGCGCTTGATGGATGATCCGATCATTTTGCCTCCTTACGCCATTGGCGAACCTTGAAGTCGTGGTCCCTGTCCGGAAATTCACGCTGGTAAGCGATTATGGTTCCCATGCGGTGGATTGACTACCGGACTGATATTCCGACCTCCGCAATCGTTCGAAGAGACGGTGCCGCGCCGTGACCTGCCAAGAAATGAGATCGGCCGGATGGCATTGCCGAAGCACCCGCACCGGGATTTCCAGATGACTCTTCTCGGTGGAAAATGAGTATAGCAAATCGATTTGGGCAACGAATGTGGCGCACTGCCTAAAACGCGCCGCGGCGGAATCTAGATGCTGCTGTCGGTAGCCTGAGTGTGAGGTCGATGGTACCCGCTATCGGGTCTTATCAGGGGAGCTGTTTTTCGAGGTGGGGGGTGCCCTGTCGAGCCGAACATGGGACCCGTGATCAGATCAAGAAACCACCGAGAGGATCATGTCCGCTCTTCACCCCAATGCAGACGTGGTTCACGTAACGTCAGAAGGTCAACTTTTGACCTACAGCTGACATCCCTGAGGCGTCGGAACTGTCTGTTCCTGACGCTCACCGGACATTGCCCCCCCGGCGGCCGGCGGGCCAGGTAATGGCAAAGTTGTGAATTCAGCCAAGGCAACCAACGTACTGTCCGCGTTCCGACGGTTCATGTTCGCTTTACGCCCGATTCTGTTGCAGAACAACGGTTAATGATCGGATCGAGCCGCCAGTGCAGTTTGCCGCAAGGATTGGCGATGATGGGCTGGCGGGAGAGCGATCAGAGGCAATTCTTAATGACATCGGCAGGCGAGTGGTTGCCAACATGAGCTGTTTGCGATTCAAGCGGTTGTGGGTCATGTTCATTTGCGACAGAGAATGTCGACCATGTATTCCCAGTCGACAAACAACAGAAACATCCTAGGGAGCACAATCATGTTCAACCGGTGTGCTGCACGCGCAGTGGCGTTTTCCTTATTATCGCTGGGAGTTTTGGTTTTCATGAGCCCGGCATCGGACGCCGCCGAGGTGAAGGCAACGTTCTACGGCAACGCGCATTTCCGTTTCGTCTCGACCCAGGGCACGGTGATCCTGTTGAATCCTTGGATCAAGGGCAACGCTGACGCCACGGTCAAAGTTGGGGATTTCAAGAAGGGCGATGTCGACGTCATCCTCGCCACCTCGGGCCACGGAGATGACATGGGCCAGACTGCAGAGATCGCCGCAAGGACCGGCGCTACCGTGATCGCAGCGGCCGAGCTCGGCGGTTATATCGCCCAGCGCATCAAGGCACTTGGTGGAAACCCGAGGCAAGTCTGGGGCGCCGCCATCAGCGGTCGCCGAAAAATCGGCAACGTCACCATCCAGGTACTGCAGGCTGATCACGGCACCGGCTACGCAATGAAGGGAGCGAAAGTACGGCAATATGGCGGGCCGGCACTCGGTTTCCTGATGACGTTTGAGAACGGACTCAAGGTACTGATGGCCGGCAGCACAGGATTGTCGATGGAGCTGCAGCTGTTCGGGATGCGGTACAAGCCGCATGTCGTGATGGTGCCCATAATGGGCCGCTACATGATGCATCCCGACGACGCCGCCTACGCGGTCAAGCTGCTGAAGACCGACAATCCCAACCTCAAAACGGCCATCCCGCAGCATTTCCGTTTGAAGAAGCGCTTCCCGTGGATGGGCACGCCGGCGCAGTTCGCCTTCGAGGTCAAGAAGCTCGGCCTCAACGTCAACGTGCTGATCCCCAAAGTGGGGCAGGAGTTCTCCCTGACGAAGTAAACGATTATCTAGCCACGCTGCGAGATCGGGTGCCGAGACCCTCCGGTGCCCGATCTTTTTTCAGAATGTCCGGGTTCGTCCTTTATCCGCGAAGCAAGCCCCACGACCGAATGGCCGAAGCCGTTCGAGTTTGTGTCGTCACCCGTATGGGCCGACAACGCTGGGCAGCCCTTGGAACAGCGCGCTGCCAACATGGCACATGTCCGTCGTCTTCCGGCGACCCTGCGCTGTGAAACGGCGGCGCCGAGGAATTTTATTTGCGGTTTGCCGGCGGAGCGGTTCCGACCTCGGTCAGATTTTCGATCTCAAAGAAATGCGGCATACCGCTGCCGGCCACGGGCGTCGCGACGTGCCGAGTTGCGGCTGCTGAGTATGAACCACCAATGTCCGCTTATGATGCAGTGGACGGCTCCCACCCGCCGGCATCGCAATGTGCCAAAGTTGTGGTTTCGATGAACCACGGGGATATAGGAGCCGCCCATGAACGAAGTTATCACGATAGGCGTTGATCTTGCGAAGAGCG
>JAPULJ010000033.1 GCA_027295145.1 Alphaproteobacteria bacterium
AGGCGATCCAGCGGGTTTCGTTCAGGTGCTCGACGACCAACATATTGCGATCCCGGACCGTTTGGGCAACCGGCGTATCGACACCTTCCAGAACGTCCTGGAAAACCCGAAAGTGGGCCTGATCTTTTTGGTGCCCGGGAAGACCGAGACCCTGCGCGTCAGCGGCGAGGCGCGGATCGTGCGCGACGACGAGTTGCGCCAGTCGATGGCGATATCTGGACGCGCCCCCGACTTTGCCATGGTGGTCTACGTCGAGAGCGCGTTCATGCACTGTCCGAAATGCATGTTGCGCTCGCACCTGTGGCAACCAGACGCGTGGCCCGATTTGATCGGCACACCGTCGCTCGCCGAAACCACGGTCAAGCATGCCAACCTCGATCTGTCGGTCGAACAAGTGCAGGAGTTGGTCGACAACGACGCCCGCGAACGCCTGTACTAAGTGGCGCCGGTGACCGTGCACCGCACCAAATGTTGGCGGTCCACGGCCTCTATAGGTCTACCCAACCGCCGAGCCTTTTGAGACCCTCGCCTTCGTCCGTTCCTCAGTTTGAGGACAGAGGCTCGACCGCCTCAGTCCACCCGATCGGCACTTCGCCGCGCACACTGGTGCGGTAGATCAGCCGCCGGTGACGCTCCGTGTCGTAGGGGGTCGCCGTGTGCAGTGCGCCGCGATTATCCCAAATGAGCAGATCGTGCGGCCGCCAGCGATGGCGGTACTCGAAGTTTTCGGTGGTGTAGCTGAACAGCCGTGACACCAGGGCCAAACCATCGGTCTCTCCGCCGCCATCGACGCCGATGCAATCGTCGAGGTTCAGATACATGCCTTCGCGTCCGGTCTCCGGGTGAATGCGCACCAGCGGATGGGACACGTCGGGCGTACGAGCGCGCTGTTCTTCGGTCAGCGGTTCGGCATGATCGCGCTTATTGTAGAGCTCAAGATAGCTGTAGCGGCCTTTTAACGGGCGCATTCGCTCTTTTTCGTCATCGCCGAGTGTGTCGTAGGCCTTGTACATGCTGGCGAACAGCGTTTCGCCGCCCTCGGGTGGAACTTCGAGGCTATACAGAATCGTGTACGCCGCCGGCCGCGCCATATAGGTGAGATCGGTATGCCAGCCGAACCCCTCCTTGCGGTTGCCCAACGGGCGGCCGTTTTCAACAATATTCGAGAGGACGACGATGTCGGGAAAACCGGGCAGCGCAAATTGCTGCAAGACATGGGGATCGGGCTCACCGAACAGGCGGGTAAAATCGAGCATTTCTTGCGGCGTCAGATTCTGATCGCGAAAGCACAGCAACTGGTGCTCGAAGAGCAACGATTTAACCGCTTCGAGCGAAGTATCACGCCCGATCGAGCGCGCATCGATACTGGTGATTTCGCCGCCAAGATGCTCACTCAGCGCCGTAACCTCGATAACGTCTCGTCCCTTGACCATCACCTTCGCCTTCCGCGCTAGACCTTATCCGCTCGGTTCCATTGCTGACATTTTAGCGCTTTTTCGCGCTCGTTTACCATCAGCCGCCGCCGGGCCGCCAAAGTTGCCGCCAGCCCACTCCAATGAGAATAAGCGGTATGACGCCCTCTGCCGCGACGACGCGGATCGCAGTCGACCCGCCAAACAACTCGCCCATGAGACCGATATTGGCAAAGCCGATCAAGCCGGTGCCGATGCAGATAACGAGGACTCCAAACAGGCGGCCGCGCATTTCCGGCGGCGCCACGCTGTAGATCAGCGTGGCCTGCATGGTCGAGAACCCCGCCGCCATTAAGCCGACAAAGAACAACACCACAGCCATGGGAACTGACGAGACCATCCATCCGGCGAGGAATGCAAAAACGAGATAACCGAGCATGCCAAAATAGTAGAGCCGGCGAAAATTGCCGCTGCGCAGCCCCATTGCGATAATCAACGCGCCGACAAACGCGCCGCCGCCCTCCATGCCTGCCAGGACGCCAATCCAACCCGCGCTTACTTCGAGCACGTCGCGACCGACGACAGGTATCATCGAGATAAACGGGAACCCCCAAACGTTAAAGACGATGGTGACCAGCAGAATGCGAAGAATATCGCGATCGCGCGCGATAAAGCCGAACACTTCCTGGAGATCGCGCAGAATATGTGTGGCGGCGCGCTTTCCGGCGCCCGACCCGATGGGAACCGGCAGCCCCACCATCAGGACAACGCAGAGGGCATACATCGTCGCGCTCAGCGCGAAGGCGCCGCTCGGCCCAAGCCATTGAAAGAGGATACCGCCGAAGAGAGGACCAATCATGCGGGTCGCGTTATTGGTCGCGCTATCCAGGCTCATCGCCGGTACGATGCGCGCCATGCCCGCGATGTCGCCCAATAGCCGCCGCCGCAGCGGCATATCGGTGGTCCACACCACACCGGATATGAAGCTCGAGGCAGCGACAACCCAATACTGGTCGAGCCCCGCGACGAAGATGAGGAATACCGCTGTCGACACCATCATGGCGGTGCCCATGGTGGCGATCAGAAACAGCCGCGGTGGCGCGCGGTCGGCAAAAGTGCCGAAGACCGAGCCCAAAAGGGCAAGCGGCAATAGCCGCAAGATGACCAAC
>JAPULJ010000330.1 GCA_027295145.1 Alphaproteobacteria bacterium
CCGACAATCTCACCCAGAATATCGGCGCCGCGGGTTTTCGCCGCTTCGAGCGTTTCGAGGATGAAGACCCCCGCCCCCTCGCCAAGCACCATGCCCTTACGATCGGCGCTGAACGGCCGGCAAGTATCGGACGCCATCACCCGCAGCGCCTGCCATGCGAGCATTGTTCCCATGGTTATGCAGGCCTCGGTGCCGCCTGCGATCGCCGCCTCGACACGGCCGCTGCGCACCATGCAGAAGGCATCGCCGATCGCATGGTTGGCCGACGAGCACGCGCTCGACACCGCGTAGGCCGGCCCGGTGATGCCGAATTCCATGGTGACATGGCTGCTCGCGGCGCTGATCATGAGGCGGGGAACGGTGAGCGGAAAGATACGCCGTTTACCGTCCTCGTAGAGCCTTTTGTACGCATCATCGAGGGTGTTCATGCCCCCGGCGCCGGTGCCGATGATGACCGCCGTCCGCGCGCTCAATTCATCCGAGAATTCGATGCCTGAGCGAGCGATGGCCTCTCGTGCGGCAACCAGTGTAAATTGCGTGACGCGGTCGAGGATCGACAGTCGTTTTTCGTCGAAATGCGCCGCGGGATCGAAGTCCTTGACCTCGGCCGCGATCTTGATGCCGAGTTTTTCGCTCGGCACCTGGATTACCGGGCCGATACCGCTCTCTCCCGCAACAAGGCCCCGCCAAGTCGTGTCCAAATCGTTGCCGAGGGGCGAGATGCAACCCGCCCCGGTGATGACGACCCGGCGCATCAAATGGTCAGGACGCCGCCGACGGCGCGACGTCTTTCTCGGCGATCAGTTTCTTCACGCCTTCGACCACGTCCCCGAAGGTCTCGAGTTTGAACTCCTCATCGTCTTGGGGGATGTAAATGTCGTACTCTTCTTCGATGTTGTAGATGATATTGACTAGATCGATCGACTCGATCTCGAGCTCCTCGAGCCGAGCTTCGAGGATGAGTTTCTTGGGATCGACAAGCCCTTCCTTGACAATGATCTCGCGAACTTTTTCTTCTACATCGGCCATTATGATCCCGTTAATTTGCCTGAGGCGTTGAACGACGATGTTCGGCGCCCGATGTGTCCGCCGGACATACACGCATGACCGGGAGCAAAGCAACTCCCGTTTCGATCTGCTATGGCACGAACCTATCAAATGACCACGATTAGATTACGTCCTTGGCCCGGCAGATATTGCCGGACTATGGCATTGAATGCGCGACGGGTGCTGACCTGTCGCCCCACAATCTGTAAAACCTTAGGTAAATCAACCGGTTACTCCAGGTGCCCAGTTGGCATGGGATTCGCTTTGTCTTGAGCGAACATATGGGCCAAGGAGCAGAACGGGAACACCATGCACGCAATAAGATCGCCAATATTGAGCCGTAGGATCACCGGCGCGATACGTATCGGCATCGGCGTTCTCGTCGCCCTGGTGGTTGCTCTGCAGATCGTCGCCGGATCAGCGTTAGCGGCCTCGCGCATCAAGGATATCACCGATTTCGAAGGCATTCGCGAGAATATGCTGGTGGGTTACGGGATCGTCGTCGGGCTGAACGGCACCGGCGATAAACTCTCGAAATCGCCCTTCACCCAGCAGAGCCTGATCGCTATGCTCGAGCGGCTGGGGGTGAACACCCGCGACAGCATCACAAAGCTCGACACCAAGAACGTTGCCGCGGTCATGGTGACCGCCACCCTGAAACCCTTTGCCCGCCAGGGTACCCGGTTCGATATCACGGTCAACTCCCTTGGCGATTCTAAGAGCCTGCGGGGCGGGACCCTGCTGGTCACGCCCCTACTCGGCGCCGATGGCGAAGTCTACGCGGTGGCCCAAGGTCCGGTCGCAATCGCCGGGTTCACCGCCTCGGGCGACGCCCAGACGGTGACCCAAGGCATCGCGACAACCGGCCGTATCGCCAACGGCGCCATCGTCGAGCGGGAAATCGGCTTCGAGTTGGCCAAGCTTAAGTCGGTCAAGATCTCGCTGCGCAATCCCGATTTGACCACCGCCCGGCGTATCGCCGAGGCGATCAATTCAGCCCTACGCAAGAGGGCAGCAAGACCTCTCGATCCGGCAACCGTATTGCTGACGGTTCCGCGCAAATACCGCAATAACATCGTCGGTCTCCTGACCGACATCGAACAGCTACAGGTTCGCCCGGACACCATCGCCAAGGTCATCATCGACGAGACCTCGGGCATCATCGTGATGGGGGAGCGGGTGAGGATCAGCACGGTCGCCATCGCACAAGGCAATCTCACCATCCGCATCACCGAAACCCCACAGGTCTCCCAACCCGGTCCCTTCACCACGGGCGGTACGACGACCACAGTCCCGCGCACCCGCATCGACGTCGAAGAGCAGGGCAAGAAGAAGTTCGGCATCGTCAAGAACAGCCTCACGCTCCAGCAACTCGTCACCAATCTGAACGCGCTGGGGATAGGCCCCCGCGATCTGATCGGCATACTGCAGGCGATTAAAGCAGCCGGCGCCATGCAGGCCAGCTTAGAGGTGCGGTGATGGAAGCAACCAATCTTTCGCTCCAGCAATCGCTCTTCGACTTCCAGACGGGCGCACCCGCCGGTCCGGGCAGGGGTCTCAGTATGGAGAAGGCGCGCGAGGCAGCGCAGGAGTTTGAAGCTGTTTTCCTCGCCCAGATGGTCTCGCACATGTTCGCCGGCATCAAGACCGACAAGAATTTCGGCGGCGGTTCCAGCGAGGATATCTACCGCTCGATGATGGCCCAGGAATACGGCAAGACCCTGGCCAAAGCGGGTGGCATCGGCATCGCTGACCAGGTGATGCGCGAGATCATAAGAATTCAGGAGGCACAAGCGCAATGACCAAGGCAAAACCGGTAGATTCCAACGGGACCGCGATCGATCTGCGACCCTCGGCCGAAGGTCTGATCGATATTGCCAGCCGCCTCATCGTTGTGCTGGAGCGTGAAACAACGCTCCTGCGCGAGATGAAATCCGGCGAAATCGGCGCCCTACAGCCCGAAAAAACGCGCCTTATCGCCGCCTACGAAGAGCGCACAAGGGGGCTAAATGCCCACGGCGAGGACCTTGGTTTTCTTGAGACGGCGGTGCGCGAGGAATTGCGCGAGACAATCACCAGGTTCAACGAATCTGCGAAGAACAATGCAATTGCACTACGCGCTGCCCATCAAGCTAACCAGCGGTTGATGCAGGCGATCGTCGATGCTCTCAACCAACAGCGCTACCGTACCGAGGGCTACGGCGCCGATGGCGCACGTACCGGCGTCGAGCCAAGCCTCAACGATCGCGTGGCTCTGACCTTC
>JAPULJ010000331.1 GCA_027295145.1 Alphaproteobacteria bacterium
CGCTGGCGTGCGTATTGTCGATCTCACGACGATTTATTCCGGACCCATCGCCACGTCGATCCTCGGCGATCAGGGCGCGGACGTCATCAAAATCGAATCCGCTGCCGGAGACCTCATGCGCAAAGGTAGGCCCGCGCGCAATCGCGTGACCGGCGCGTTCGCGATGATGAATCGCAACAAGCGATCGGTCGTGCTCGATATTCGCAAAGACGCGGGACGCGAAGCGCTGATTAAGCTCATCGCCGTGTCGGACGTGCTGATCGAGAACTTTCGCCCGGACGTCATGGCGCGCTTGCGTCTGAGCTTCGAGGAGGTGCGTGAGCACAATCCACGCATAATCTACGTTTCGATCAACGGCGTCGGTGCCTCGGGACCCTACGCCAAGCGACGCGTCTACGATGCGGTGATACAGGCCATCTCCGGTATGGCGGCGATACAAGCCAATCCCGCCGATGGCACGCCAAACATGATCAACACGCTGATCTGCGACAAGATCACCTCGCTAGCGGCATCGCAAAGCATTACCGCGGCCTTGTACGCTCGCGAACGCACCGGCACAGGACAGCGCATCGAACTCAGCATGCTGGATGCCAGCTTGTTCTTCCTTTGGCCCGACGGTATGAGCAACTTCACGTTTATGGGAGAGGATATCGAAACCGCCCCTTATCTCGATCACAGCATCTTCGTTCGGCAAACGGCGGACGGACACGTGGCCGTAATGCCGGTCAAACCGGCCGAATGGGAAGGTGCATTTCGCGCGCTCGAGCTGCCGAATTTACTAGAAGACGAACGCTTCAATTCAATCGATGCACGCTTTGCCAACATGGACGCCTGGCAACAGATCATCAACGACGCCTATCAACAATTCACGACGTCGGAAATCTGCGAACGTCTCGAGGCGGAGGACGTTCCCTACTCGCACATCAATGGCCGTGATGCGGTCATCGACGATCCACAGATAGACGCTATGGATGCGCTATGGGAGTTTGAGCATCCGATCGCCGGACCCATGCGGCAGCCACGACCGTCCGCTCAGTTTCACGGCACTCCGTCAAATCTGCGACGTGCGTCTCCAGGCCTCGGAGAACACACCGACGAGGTGTTGGCCGAACTGGGGTACACAGACACCGAGATCGAGGCCATGCGCGATGCGGAAATTCTTGGAGTCCGCGACGACACCGAAGCGGATACCAACGCGACGTAGAGATACGATGGAGAACAAAAACTGGATGCCGTAGCCCTCAAACAAACGCTCAAGGACGGTGGCCGGGTATTCGGCTGCATGCTGTCGGCGATGGCATCGACACGCTTCGCCAGCGCCCTGGCTGGCAGCACGCTCGACTATGCAATCATCGATACCGAACACGGATCACGCGACCGGGCAGAAATTCAGCAGTTGTGCACGATGTTGCGGCAGGTCGACATCACGCCCGTCGTACGCGTGCCGGTCCCAAAATCGGAATGGGTCGCGATGGCGCTGGATGCGGGCAGCGCCGGGATTCTAGTGCCTTACTGCGAGACGGTCGAAGAAGTGGAGGCCGTCGTCGCGACGGCGAAATGGCACCCGTTGAAAGGCGCATACCTCAAGCGCGCCATTCGTGAAGATGTGCTGCCTAGCGAAGCGTCTCGCACCTACCTGGCGCGACGACACAAACACACCTTCGTGATCATCGGAATCGAATCGCAACCGGGCGTCGAAAACCTGGATGCCATACTAAACGTCGAGAACATCGATGGAGTGTTCATCGGGCCCAACGACCTGTCGACCTCCCTCGGAATTCCGGACGACTACGCCAATCCGAAATACCTCGAGGTCGTCAAAGACATCATCAATCGTTGCGAGGCCGTCGGCGTGCCCGTGATGGTGCATCAGCAGACCATCGAAACCTCAACCATGGCGATCGAGTTGGGCGCGCGTTTCGTGTTGCATGCCATGGACAGCAACCTTCTACAACGCGCCCTGCAGACCGAGATGAACCAACTGCGCGAATTTGCCGGCGAGTTGCAATCGTCTCCTGCTCCGCAGGAGCAGATGACTATCCGAGATACGATCGACGTCGCATGACCGGCAGGCGTTGCCTAACGCTAGCCCGAACTCCGCCCGACCGTTTCCCCATCGAGCGCGATGCGAAGCTCGTCCTCGCCTTCTAGGTAGGCCGACAACACCGGATGATCAATGGAGTCGATCAAATCGGTCACAACGTCCTTCACACAATCGGTCGTACCTCGAAGGTCTCGCGAACGAGCGTAGGTGGGGCAGTGATTGGTTGCGAGCGATCGAATCCGTCGATGCAGCGCCTTCACGGTTTCTACCGATTCGAAGTCAGCTTCTGTGTAGGACAATACGTATTGAGAGTCGTCTGCCGAAGCGGTGGCGGCCACCACGACAAAAAGGGTGGCAAAAAGGGACTTTTTCATTCTGGTGCTCCTAGTTTTTCATGTGACTATCCATATAGATGCACCAACCCCTAGAAAGGTCGCGAAAAAAGTTTGGAGGATTTGATTTGCAACGCCACCCGTCGCGTTTGGGTGCCCGCAGGTCCCGGTTCATCGTTTCGGCTCACGAAGTCGGTGTATCGCGATCCCAAGGCGCCGGTAGGCGATGCTTGATCACCACCAGAACGACGAAGAGCAGGATTTCGTCGAGGACGAAAAACCAGCCGTCGATGCCGCCTAGAAGCCAAACGAGCGTTTGTACGGCGCTCACCCAGACAAAATCGTACAGCTGATCGCGGCAGATTTTGCACACCGGGAAACCCAGCCATCTCAGCGACGTTTGCATTCGGCAAAACCAGCAACGACGCTCAATTGTTGTATTCATGAGGCTATCAACGTGTGTTCTTTACGGCGAACATTATCGCCATTGGTTTTCGAGATGCCCAGTGACGCGTTGAGCATGCCTACAGGTCTTTGGAGGTGTTGCTCTACCAGTGTGCACGTTCCTTGTCGCGCAGGCTGGTCATTTCCTGCCGTTTAGCTGAAACTCGGTCGCCGGGAGAGACTGAAATCGAGACACACAAGCATGCACACGTGCGGGTGTTGCTGGTTTCACGTCGAAATACCTAAATGTGAATTTCGTTTGACGGGAGATCAACGTGAAAACAAATAAACCGATCAGGATGCTGGCGTGCCTAATGGCACTAGGATTGGCATTCTCAGGATTCGCTACACAGGCGGCAGACGCCCCGCCATCGGTGCTGCTGGAGACCTTCGCCTGCAGCTACCATGACGGCAAAGACATGGACGACCTGTTGGCCGCGCGTGACTACATGGTCAAGCAGGCGGACAAGGCCGGTGTCTCACTTGCGCCCAGTTACGTCTGGTCGCGGTTTAAGGGTGGCCCCGACCTAGACACCATCTGGTTCACGGTGCACGAAGACCTGACTGCCTTTGCGGCGGAAAGCGAAGCGTTTGGCGCCGCACCGGAACTGGCCGGCGTTAACGCACGCTTCGGAACAGTTGCATCTTGCTAATCCAACATCGCGATGGCCCGACCGATTTTTGAAGGCAGTGAAGCAGAACCGACCGGGGGACCAGCATTCATCTCTTCGAACGCATGTATGCTTCGAGACGGGGTTGGCGCTGCCGATCTAGCCGATCTCGAAGGCCATATCAACGGTGTTCTAGGGGGCATCAGTGCCTACAACAAGATGACATTCATTTCTGCAACGCCGATTACCTCTGGTCCTAATTCGGCCGACCTGTATCTGTTTGCCATCAATGAGAGCCAGAGCGCGTGGGCTGCTGGCATAGCTGCCTTCCAGGCTTCGGCAGGTGGGCCTGCCCTTGGTCGGCACTTCAATTCAGTGTTGGATTGCGACACCTCTCTGTGGTTTTCCCAACAAGTGGTTGGTGGCGAAGACTAGAACTAGGCCTCGCCCATGACGTGATCGAAGTGGTTGGTGGCGTCGGATTCTTCCCGCACGCCAACCACACCGGCCGGTTGGATCGACAAGGCTGACAACCTTCCGCACGGTCATATGCGTTGCGGACATCATCGGAGGTGACCAACGCCATGCCGGGCGGCAGCCGCTGAAAGTCGCACCGATCGTAATTCGTCCTATTGTTCTAGAAACAAGTGATTGGGGGGTATCAAACGAACCGCAGAAAGTTCATCCGCAATAGCAGCCTGCTGTCCGGCTCCATGTTTCTACCTGCCAACGGTTGACCCTCGAATTGCTTGCGTATTTTGGCGTATCTGCAGCGCTAGGTACGCCAGCGTCGCTAACGTCGCAATCGCAGCGACCAATCCCCCGAGATTACCTAAGTCCTGCAAGTCCAATGATTGACTCCCTGTTGGCGCCTAAATTGCTAGATGGTCATAGTACGCGAGCACACTGCGAAGGCGAGGTGTCACTTTTTCGTCGCTACTTAATCCGATGGCTGCTTCCGGCCCGGCTGCTTGCGACCCACAACAGCCATACCCTCTCGTTGGTTACCGACTAGTCTACGGATTCGACTGAATAAACTGGTGGATTAACGCGACTAGAATTTCCGGTATGTCTTCCTGACAGAAATGACCCGCCTGATCAAAAGTGTTGATAGGCGCGTTGGGAAATAGTCCCTTGAAGTCTGCAATGGCGTTTTCTGGTCTGATCGCTTTGTCTTGCATGCCAACTGCCAACATCGCGGGCTTAGTCTTTACCGCTTCGAGATTGCCTGTTTCGAGCCCTGCCATGATGTAAGGGAACGCGCGTCCGAGGTGAACGTCGAGCGGAAATTCAATGCCGCCAATACACGCAGCACGATCTGGAAAGGGCGCTGAATACGCTTTGATCCAAGTTTCATTGACTGCAGCGGAGTTCTCGAAACCAATGATTTTCATTACCGATAGAATTGTTGAGCCCAACTCGCCAAGAATACCGTTCAAGGTCCCGTCGTCATGATGCTTTGCGATCCACTTGAACCAGTTCGTAAGTTCGGGATTCACCGCGTCCCCGCCGTAGGCAAAAAGCGTGTTCATCAACACAACTCGCTTCACTCTATCCGGGTGACGAATCGTGTAGGCGCCCGTCATCGGTCCACCCCAGTCCTGACAGACGAAGGTTATGTCCGTTACGTTTAGATCGTCGAGCAAGCTGGCCAGGTTTTCAACGTGCGTTTGCAGCGTGTAGGTTTTGTCTTGTGGCGTTTCGCTTTTACCGAAGCCCATGTGATCTGGCACGATGACGCGATAGTGCTCTGACAGTGAGGGTATGAAGTTGCGGTATAAATATCCCCAGGTCGGTTCGCCGTGCAGACAGACCACCACTTCTGCATCTCGAGGTCCTTCGTCGACGTAGTGCTGCCGAAAACCGGCGCTATTGGTGTAATGAGGCTGAAATGGCCAGGTGCCATCAAAGGTTTCGTCTGCATCGATCATGTTGCGAATTTCCTGGGTTTCTGACCCCTAGCGTTTGTCTGATAGGAATGGGAGAGAAAAAGTAACTCGAATGAGGGTCCCCCTGCAATGACTGAGATGACCGCTCCTGGCAATCGATGCCTATCTGAGCGTCTGCTATACCCCCGTTTGCCGCCCCATGAGCTGAAGAAACGCTGTGACAAGGTTGAGCGGTTACAGCACGGGGTACACTGTCTCTCGAAATAACTAACACGATTGCAACGGATATGATCAATTATGACGGTACAGCAGTGCTGGTGACCGGCGCCGCATCTGGCATTGGTGAGGCATTGGCGGCGGCATTCAGTGCGCGTGGAGCGCGAGTCATTTGCGCGGATGTGGACATTGCTGGTGCTGAAGAGACTGCCGCTTCCACTGGCAACGCTGGACTAGCAATTGAGTGTGATCTTGCCGACCCTAATGCGGCAGCGAAATTGGTTGAACAAAGTTTTGCTGTTTCAAACCGGCTTGACCTTGTTTGCTCGAATGCCGGTATTGGGCATCGGGGCAGCGTCACCGAAGAAGAGATGAGCGGCAGCGCAGCCTTGTCTCGTCTGTTTGAGATTAATTTTTATGCGGGCCTAAAGATCGCCCAAGCCTATACTCAAATTCTGGAACAAAATGGCCAACGTGGCCGCCTCATGGTAACGGCGTCTGAAAATTCGCTTAGCGTTCCTGAAGCCGTAAAGACCGGAAAGATGGCGTTTTATGGCGCGACTAAACACGCGCTTCTTGTAGCGCTTGAATGGATGCACATTGATCAAAAAGATGGTCCTCTGGATTTGCATGTGCTTCTGCCTGGTGCTGTCTACACACCCTTGCTGGCCAGAGCATTACCTGACCCTTCCATGGCCCCACCTGAGCTCGAGTTGATTTCCGCAGAACGCTGCGCGGAAGTCGCCCTGAACGGCTTAGACAAAAATCTCTTTTATATCCCCACGCAAGCCCATTTACTGGAGGATATGCAACCCCGGGTGGAGGCGATAAGACACGCCTTGGAAGTTCTCGACATCGAGAAAACTTACTGAGTCCGTAAACCGA
>JAPULJ010000332.1 GCA_027295145.1 Alphaproteobacteria bacterium
TTCTGCTTGCACCGCTGGTCTTGTTCGCGTTGTTTTATATAGTCTCGGCTATCATGTTGTCGCTTCACGGTGAGTCGATCGAAGCACTTGAGGCACCAGCAGCCAGCCACGAAACGGTTGCTATTTTTGGCTCGAGCGGAACTGCTGGCGACGGCATACTGAAAGCTGCGCTGGCCGATCCCGATATCAGAAGAATCCATGTCTTTACACGTCGTGCAACGCCACGAATCGAGGAAGGCGTGGCCTCGGGCAAAGTGCAGATGACCCTGCACATGGACTATCTCGATTACTCAGCTATACGAGGGAAAATAGCGGAAGTTGATGCTGTGTACTGGGCTATTGGAACGAGCACTGTTGGCGTCGACGAAAAAACCTACGGAATGATTCATGTTGATTTTCCGATGCGTTTCGTCGCGGAATGGGCAGGCGTCAGCGACAAACCCGACATGTCATTTCACTACATCAGCTCCAGCGACATATCGGCGGACTCGCGCATGATGTGGGCGCGCGAGAAGGTTCGTGCCGAGAACGCGCTCTTCGAGTTTGCCGAAGGTTCAAATCTTCGGGTAATAGCCTACCGTCCGGACTACATCGGGCCCACGGTGGAACAGGCGCATATCGGGGAGAATCTTTTGTACTGGTTTTTTGCTCCGGTCAAATCGGCTGTGAGAGCGACACAAATCGGCCAGGCGATGTTCGAAGTTACAGCAAGAGGGTCTCAATTCGATAACGGTGAACGCCTCGGAACCTGGAGTATTATTCGATTCAGCGATGCGTACGAGCGACGGCAGACGCGGGAATTACACCCGAAGCGCCACTAGAACGTACGGTTGCGACATAATCACATTCTCGGTCTCGCTTTTGCGAAACAGGGTGTCTATTCTCCCTGTTCGTTGCTCGCAAGTTCTGGTCTATGCGAGATATTCACCAACTGATTGTTGCGGAGAGATGGAAAATGTCCGACGAATTTTTTGAAAAACTGTTTGGGGATTCGGAGCCGACGCACATGGGGACCGGCTGGATCAGCGGGACATCATCCGTCTTCTTTGGAATGCTCGGCCTTGGTGGCGTCCTCACCCTGCATTTCCCCGGGCTTTTGACGCTTCCGGAGGCTCGAGCGGTTTACCCGGTAGACATCATTCGCATAATTATCCAGGCTATGATTGCCGCCGCTCTCGTACTTGGCTTCATTTCGGCGATCCTGCGTGAACGAAAGGTCCTGGGCCTGACCGGAGGTGCTCTTGGGCTGATAGCGGTGCTGCTCGGAGGCGCAAGCACCCCGCTTGGGGACGTCGGATCGAAAGTCGGCATCGGCTTCGACTGGTTCCTCCTGGACCTGCTGGTAATGACCCTCGTTTTCGTCCCCATAGAGCGGCTTTGGCCGCGACATCCAGAGCAAGGAACGTTCCGACCTGAGTGGACCACCGACGCCTTCTATTTCGTGGCCACCCATCTCCCTGCGCAACTGACCACCTTCGCGATACTGCTACCCGCGACTTTCGCATCGAAATGGTTCGCAATCCCGGCGCTCATGGAGACTGTCGGGGGCCTGCCGTTCATCCTGCAGTTCCCGCTGGCCATCGTGGCGGCGGACCTGTTTCAATACGCCATCCACAGGGCCTTTCACAAGATCTCATTCCTGTGGTCGTTCCACGCCGTACATCATTCCATCAAGACAATGGACTGGATTGCCGGCTCGCGCTCACACTTCGTCGATATCCTTATCACACGCGCCTTGATCCTCATTCCGATGACTCTGCTCGGGTTCACGCAGCCTGTGATGGGCGCTTATCTCTTGTTCGTCGCCTTCCACGCCACGTTCTCACACACGGACTTCCGTCCGCGCACACGGTGGCTGGAGCCCTATTTTGTGACGTGCCGGTATCACCACTGGCATCATGCGGCGGATCCGGAGGCGGCCGATGTTAACTTCGCCATCCATTTTCCGTTCATCGATCGCCTGTTCGGGACTTACCATCTGCCAGAAGATGCTTGGCCAGAGAGCTATGGCCTGATCGGCAGCTCGATGCCCAAGGGTTTCTTCCGCCAGTTCGTCGCCCCGTTCAAACGGGGCTAGGCCACCGTCAGAGGGTGACTTCCGCGAGCACCAGGTCGTTCGGTTTGACCGTTCCCGTCTTGGAAGGCTCGACGAGTCCCAAAGCGTGCATGACTCGGACGGTCATATAGCCGAAATCGAACTCGCCGGGAGCGTGAGTCGTTCTCAGCAGATGTGGATAGTGGTGATGGTTGTTTTGCCAGCACGCGCTGAATGTCGCCGTTACCGGCAGCCAGTCGCCGATGTTCATCGCGTTATCGCCTGCATCGTCATATGTCCGTGTGCCCCAGCGACGGTCGTGGGTCCAGTAGTTCTGCACCATATTTACCCAGAGCGCGAAAATCCGGACGCCCGCCCAAACCCCGATGGCGAATGGTAAATCCCGGACGAACAACCACAAAAAGCCGATACTGAGAACCGGGGAGATTATTATGAACAATGGATGAGAGACCAGGCGCATCGGCCAGGTTTTCAGGATGTCGTCGGTCGCCAGGTCGGCCGTGACCGGGTAGGGAACAACGCAGAGATACAAGGTTTTCCAAAAGCCGTCAGCGTCCAGCTTGTTGGGATCGCCGGCATGGTCGGAAAACTTATGATGAAGTCGGTGGCGATTGACCCAGCTTATGGGATCGACGTAGACGCCCACGGTGTTGTTGACGAGCGTCACTGTCTTAATGAACCACTCCTTATAATCGAGAGCCCTGTGCGCGATTCCTAAGTGGATCATGTCCGAAAGATAAACCCCGGCAATGAACCATGAAATTAGCAAGTACCCCAATCCAACAACCATCCCCCACCACGGACCGAGCTCGGGCGGCGCCAGAAATGCTGATATCAGAAGCTGAAGTGCCAGTAAGCCAAAACCCAGCACGTTATATATTTTCATAATCAAGTCCCATCAAACCGGCGCGATGAATTCTAAAAATAACTTCCAACGGAGCATGTTACCAGTCGAAATTCGATTTTGATTGTCATTCGCCTATGCGGCTGCCACATCATTTTTGTAGACATCAAAGTCGATATCATCAAGCTTGAGGTTGCGCAGCGTGTACCCTAGTGACAATAGGGTAATGGCCTGGAAATAGACGCTCATTATTACCGC
>JAPULJ010000333.1 GCA_027295145.1 Alphaproteobacteria bacterium
CGCCTATCCCGAAGATACATAGAGGCAATTGTCGGTCTGGCATACGCCACCACCGACACGTTACTCAAAGAGATTAAGCCCGTCACGCTTTGCGCGATCGCATAGATCCCCACGTCCGCGGGTTCCAGCATCAAGCCGATGAGGATCAGGTCGGCACGGCGGGACACCAACTGGAACACCCTTCCGTAGAACATGGGAAGCGAGACTCCAAGCCATTCCTTGAAGTCGAAGGATGGGGGCGCCGATTCGATCTCGACCCTCAGTTTCCGGCGGAACAAGATAGCTTGGAAAAGAGCAACGATCACCAAGGTCGCCACGAAGGCCCCGGCCACGATGGTCGGCGTCAAGACCGGAAAGGTGAAATAGCAGAGCGTCACCAGGGTTATCATGATAATGGGCCGGCCTAAGGCAGGGGGTATCTCGGCAACAAGAGCCCAACGAAAAGCTCGTAGGTTGCTTTTCTGCAAATCGAGCAAAGCAAGCCCCGGGACTCCGATCAACGCGATGATCATTGGTCCGGCATAGAGAGACTCCGAGGCCTTTGGAAAGAGGAGCACGAACGCGATCCCCAAAGCGGCAATGAGCGCCGCGGCTGCCAGAACTAGGGCGGTGCTTCCGATCAGGAAGCCCTTTAATTTCTGCGGTGCTTCATCATGTATGTACTGGGAGATGAATCGGGCACCGGAGGCGCTGAAACCCAAAAGGGAGAAGCCTGTAAGCAGGGCGCACCAAGTGAGCGCGTATCGATAGGCGCCGAAATCCGTAGAGCCAAGCCAACGAGCCAAGAGCATCTGAACCAGATAACCCAGCACGGCGCCGACGGTGGATATGATGAAGACCAAGCCGGCACCGCGAAGTACCGACTTGACATTATCAGCTCTCACAAGGAATTGCTTCATACACTGTCAGTCGATATTCATGAGTGCGCCCGGTTGAAATCGGCTACCATAGTTTAAGCAAACATAGCTTAAGCAAAACTTACAAGCCGTCTAGAAGGTTGTTCTGTCTGCTTTTTCTTAGACCGGGGAGGTGACCAGGGCTAGCAGCCTACCCGTGGGATGTCAACAACCCGGCGGCAAGAAACCTCGCCATCCCTCAGTTTTCGCTGGCCCTGAGGAATCGCGGTGTGATTCAAGGGTCCCGCTTTTTTTTTGGCGGAATCGGAGCGATGAGCGGGATCAAGCATCTGTCGCAAGGGATCATCGAGGATCTGGCTCGGCGCGTGCCGGGCCGGCGCAAGACACAACGCGAGAAGCAGGGTCTTCTGGTTGCGCCCATGCTGGACGTGCGCAGCGCCAACCTGATGGACTTGGCGGCCTGGTTGGCGCGCGCGACGGGCCGTGTCGACATGCGCTATCAGTGGATCGAGCGCGTGGCTGGCCAACGCTCCTTGGTATAAGCTGATGATGCCAAGGTCAAGGGACCCATATGACCAGATAGCGCAGGCGTTATTCAATTATTTTGCTAACCCCCATCGACCTTGACCGGTTTATGCCCAGTCCCGCTGCTCGATAGACATGATCGTCCAGGGTCGGTCGGTGAGTCGGTTCCAAGCATAGCAGCGGTGAGCGACGATGTCGTCGTAGCTCCTGAAGATCCGGTTCGAGAGCCAGTTCAGGCGTAGAAACGGCCGGATATTCATCCCAACCGTGCGCGTTCGCCCTTGGGGAACAAGGAAATCTAAGTCTAAAGGAGGATTGCTCTAAGCTATTTGATGTACTCTTTCCACCATAGAGCCATATTTAACAGCCCCCAAGTCTGTCGGGTCCTCGGCACTGGTCTATTAGGCTGCTCATCCAACAGGCCCATTACTTCGTTTGTTTCGAAGATATCTGTTTCGCGACAAAATGCCTCGATCTCGACCCGGGCCAAAGGCCCAAGCCGATCGAGAAACCATTCGTGGATAGGCGCGCCCAGCCCCTGCTTTTCACGATCGATTATCTCGTCTGAAACCGTGCCCCGGACAGCTTTCTTGAGTATGTATTTCGAGGTCCCATTCCGCGTCCTGACCGGCTCGGGGATGCTAAGCGCCAATTCCACCAATTTATGGTCTAAGTATGGTACGCAAACTTCGCAGCCGTTACCCATCGTCATTCGATCGAGCCGCGTGAGGAGCCATTCAGGTGAACGAAGATTCAAGTCGACGTAATTCATCCACAGAAGATGGGCCCGAGCCGGCGCTTTCTCTTCAAACCGTTTGCGAATGGGCTTAACCGCCTGCCAAGAGGTGAAATCCGCGAACCGCCGGCGTAAGCGAGCGCTTAAGATGCGCATTTTCTCCGCATCAGTGAATAATTCCCCGCCGGCCCAATAAATTGCCTCGCCTTCAACGGCGCGTCGCAGCCTCTCATACGGAAAGCGCTCTCGATCTGCAAGATGCCCGATTCCCACAAGCCCAAGTCTCTTCAGCGCACCTGGCACTGCTCGATCGTTCAGATGCTGAAGCTTCAGCAGCGTGCGTTGGCCACTGCCCCCGAAAAACAATGCGTCCGCGCCCTCTCCCGAATGACAGAACGACACCCCATTGTCCCGCGCTAGCTGCCCAAGGTAATAGAGGGGAATGCAGCCAGGATCGGCGATCGGCTCGTCCTGGCACCGAATCAACTGGGGAAAGATGTCGATGAGGTCATCGATTCCCAACAGCTTTTCCGCATGAACGGCAGAAATCTCGTTCGCGACGCGATGCGCGAAAAGCGTTTCGTTTCTATAAGACGCTCCCTTTGCGCCCAGCTTGTTCTCGGGGTCGTAGTCTCCTTCATAGCCGACCGTAAACGTCCTAATCGGTTCGCTTCGGTTTGCCGCTAAGAGGATCGCATTCGTGCTCGAATCGAGGCCGCCCGAAAGGAAGACCCCTACTGGTGCTTCTGGAACGACTTGAAGCTGGATCGACGTCGTCAGTTCCTGCAAGACCTGGGCAGCGATTTCATCATCGTTGACCCGGTCGAGTGGCGTAAGATGATCGAGAACGTCCCAGTAGCGTTCTTCCCGTACGTCGCCACGGCTGTTCACGCGGAGCCAGCAGCCACCCTGCAGCCTCTTTATACCTTCAAACATCGTCAAGGGGGCCGGCGTCGCGTGGAATGTCAGATAATGGTAGACGGCCTCTTCATTCACTGTCCTCACTTGGTCCGGGTCGCGGAGTAGCGCCTTTATTTCGGACGCAAAGCTCAAGCGTCCGCTGTGCAGGCTATAGAACATCGATTTGATTCCGATGCGGTCGCGGACAAGCCAGAGTTCTTGTTGTCCGGCATCCCACAAAGCGAATGTAAATATGCCGCGGAATTTCTGAACACAATCAATGCCCCACTGTTCAAAGGCGTGCAGGACCAATTCGGTATTCCAATGATCACTCTGCCATTGCCACTCGCTTAGAAGGTCGAGTTCCCTTCGAACATCCCAGTAATTGAATATTTGACCATCAAGGACTGCCCGGAGAGTCCCATTAGGATTCTTTGCTGGCTGATGTGCCGGTTTCGGAGGCTCGCCGTGAGCCAGGGATCGTTGAGCTAGCCCGATCCTCCCGGTTTCGGCGATCCAAGCGCCCGCACCGTCCGGGCCACGGTGTGTCAGAGTGTCAGCCATTGCCGTTAGATAGCGTTCAGTAACACGGAAACGACCGCTGTCGAATGTAAGCGTTCCGGCAATACCAGACATCAAGAGCTATCCTATCGGAATCATTTTTGTAAGGCGACCTGAGAGCAATCTCGCACAGAACGATTTTTCGCCAACATCGTAGCTATCCGAGCTTCGCGTAGCCAATTCGAGTATACTCTATCCCGACGCTCCCACGGAAGAGAAACCTTGCGGCATGGCTCTTGCGTACGCTTTCGCAAACACTGACAAAAGGAACGATTGATATTCTGTGTCCTTTATTATAATAACTTGGGTTTTCACTCAATTATCTAATATATATAAGAGTATATAACACTGACATGTAAAGAAATACCAGGAGTTGCTCTTGCCGTGTACCTTCTTTGTGGACAACGCTGTCAATTCCACATATATATAGCCGAGTGAACTGGGTAGGCGGATTTTAACCTCAGATCGATATTGTCTCGCTGTGCAGGGCGCTTTGCCGATCCTGCGCGCCGGGAGAAAGAGTTGAGGACAGCTCTCGATTCTTTATCAGGGGAGAACAGCGGTGATCGCAAAGGCTAAGGTACTTTTTGTCGGACTGGACTCGGCGGACCCTGACTTGGTTTTGGAGTGGTGTGATAGCGGTGATTTGCCAGTGCTGCAATCTTTACGCGAAACGGGCGTCTGGGGAAAGACCACGACGCCCCTCGGGTTTGGCAACGGCGTCATGTGGCCATCGCTCTTTACCGGCGTCAACCCGGCTAAGCACGGCCGATACTTCGGCCGCCAGGTAAAACCCGGCAGCTATCAGGCAGCGTATTTTCGAGAGGATACCGACTTCAAACGACAGCCGATATGGGCAGAGCTAAGCCAGGCCGGTCGAAGGGTGGCAGTGATCGATATGGTCCGAGCGCCGCTCACAAAGAACCTCAATGGCATCCAACTTGCCGACTGGATGACGCACGATAGTCCCGGACCGCCGCGTAGCTGGCCGCTTGATCTCATTTCAAAAGTCACCGAAAAATTCGGAGACGATCCCTTTGGTGGCGTGACCGATGAGGCCGGACGGGATGCTGCGGCCTATACCGAGATCTGCCGACAAATGGTGGAACGAGTGGAGACCAAGACGGCATTGTGCTGTGAGCTCTTGGACCAAGGTCCCTGGGATCTGTTCATGACGGTCTACGCTGATTCTCACGACGTTGGGCACCAATGTTGGCATATCCATGATTCATCGCATCCAAAGCACGACGCGGCACTTAAGAGCAAGATTGGCGATCCCCTCAAGCAAATCTATATGGCGATGGACAAGGACGTCGGACGCCTTATCTCCGAAGCCGGGCCTGATGCGCGGGTTATGGTGTTCACGGGCCCCGGGATGGGTCCTGGGTACACGGCGAGCTTTATGTTGGATCAGATCCTGCGCCGACTAGACGGTGAAGGGGGCGAAAAAGGCCGGACCTACGTCGACACACTGAAGTCGGTGTACCGCGCGCTCCTACCGCCCGCGGTACGAAATCGACTGCATCACATGGCCGAGCGCTCGGAAGACGCGATGCTGATCGCCGATCGTGGCCGTCGGAAGTGTTTCGCCGTGCCGCATAACGAAAACAGCGGCGCCATCCGAATCAATCTTGTTGGCCGCGAACCAAAGGGTCAGGTCAATCCCGGACCCGAGTGTGACGCCTTCTGCGCGGCGTTGACGAACGATTTGAGGGAGATCGTTAACCTTGATACCGGAGAGCCAATCGTTGAAGAGGTCGTCCGCGTGGCTGAGACGTTCAAAGGTGAGCACGTCAACGACCTGCCGGATCTGCTTGTGATCTGGAGTCGCCGCGATCCGATCTCGGCCGCCGGATCCCCCAAGATTGGCGAGATCCGATCCAGCTATGCGGGAAGCCGAACGGGGGACCACACACCTCATGGCTTATTCTTTGCTTCTGGAAAGGGCTTATCCCCGGTTGCTCTCCCAAACAGGGTCTCCGTAATGGATGTCGGAGCCACCATCTGCTCATGGCTGGACGTCACACTCGAGGATACGGACGGATTGCCCATTGCGGAACTCTGCGAATGAGTGGAATCCGCGTCCTCGCAAAACATTTGAGCGAGTGGTGCCGGGCTGGCGCCGCCGAGCCGCCCTAACCCGACTTTCGAGTTGGTCCCGGTTGGGATGGGCTCTGTAAGTCTGACGAGAGTCGTGGACATACGATATTCGGGGGTTCGCGGATGCCCCCCGCGCCTTATTCATGGCGCAACCTTTTGTCCGCCTCAGGGAGCCTAGCGGGACCTGCGCAAAAATGCGGATTCTTTATCTAAACGCCTATCTCGATCGGTTTGATTTTTGGACCGGGCAGCGCGGCCGGGAGCTCGTAGATGCCCTGCGAAACGCCGGGCTCGAAGTCCAGACGCTGCCATGTATCCCCCCCACACCCGATCAAGAAGCCGCCCCCGTGAGCGCCTCAAGCTCGGGGTTCAAGCGATACATCAAGACCAAGCTACCGAAGAAATGGCTCATTCTGCTGGTCGAGCTTTACCTGATCGCCAGGGGAATCGCACGTACGGTGCGTTTGCCCATACAGGTATGGCGAAGACGCCGGGACGCTCGTCCAGATCTGGTACTGGCGCGGAGCTTTGAGTATGAGTGGGGTCCTTGGATAGTGGCCAAATTTTTAAAGCGACCCTTAGTTCTAGAGGTCCACGCCCCCTTCTTTGTCGAACGCCAGTTTCGCGGTCGCGAAGACTCACGGTTTTTTCGGTGGTACGAGGGGGTACTTTGGAGGCGCGCCGCGCGCGTTTGGGTACACACGCGCGAACTCGAGCGTATCGTCGCCGACAAC
>JAPULJ010000334.1 GCA_027295145.1 Alphaproteobacteria bacterium
AAAATGGCTGATCCGACGAAAATTCAGGAAATCGCCGAGCGCAACGCGAAATTTCTGGCCCTGAAACCGACGCGCGGACACCTGACGGGTGTCACCAAAGCCCGATGGGTCGGTGGTCTCAGCTCCGAAGTCGAAGAAGGGCCCTGGAAGCTGGCGGTCGACATGCCGCTGAAAGCGGGTGGCGAGGAGACAGCGCCCACCCCCGGTATGCTCGGCCGTGGTGCACTGGCAAGCTGCATTGTTGTCGGTTTTTCGATGTGGGCTGCACGCCTCGGCGTACCGATCAACGCGCTTGAAGTGGAAGTTCAGGGCGACTTTGACGCGCGCGGAGAGTTGGGTGTCGGCGACAACATCCCACCGGGATATCAGGAGGTTCGTTATCTGATCTCCGTTGACAGCCCGGCATCGGAGAAAACCATTGTCGACCTGCTCGAGACCGTCGAGCGCCATAGCCCCTATGTGGATGTCTTCAGCCGTGCGCAAACGATGCGGCCTATCCTGCGCCTCAATGGCAAGGAGGTCTGACAAAAATGGATCCGAGGCTTCAACGACGTGTCCAACGCTACGGTTGGGACAAGGCGGTCGGCGAATACGAGGCGGGATGGCGTGCTCAGCTGGAGCCGGCCCAATCGCTGATGCTCGATATGGTGGCGTTACAGCCGGGCGAGCATGTGCTCGACACTGCGTGCGGCACTGGGTTGGTCAGCTTCCGCATCGTCGATGCGGTCGGCGAGAACGGGGTGGTGGTGGGAACCGATATCTCGGGCGAAATGGTCGAGACGGCGCGTCGCCTTGCCGCCGAGCGGAGCATTGACAATGCCAGCTTCGAACGCTTAGACGCGGAAGACCTGTCGCTCGATTGCGATCCCTTCGACGCGGCAGTATGTGGCCTCGGGCTGATGTACGTCCCTAATCCGGTGAAGGCAGTTGAAGAGATGCGCCGGTTACTAAAACCCGGCGGCCGAGCTGCTGCGGCCGTATGGGGCGCACGCGCCAAGTGCGGTTGGGCGGAGATATTTCCGATTACCGATGCCCGTGTCACTTCGGAGGTTTGTCCCATGTTCTTCCATCTCGGGACCGGGGACATGTTGTCCCATTGTTTCGCGGAAGCGGGCTGCACCGACATTCGCTCTGAGCGGTTGGAGATGAATCTCGTCTACGCATCCGACGACGATGCTCTTGGAGCGGCGTTTCGCGGCGGACCTGTGGCGCTCGCCTATAAGCGCTTCGATGACGCCACCAAGCGGGCCGTCCACACCGAATACCTCCGCTCGATTGCCGATTATCGGGTTGGTGAGGGATACGAAATTCCGGGCGAATTCGTGGTCGCGGTGGGGATTAATCCGCTCTAAATCCTGCCCATCTCAGTTACTGCTCTAGTTAATGGTCGGGTGGTCTTGGGACTGGGTGGGATCCAACAACACCTTCCCGATGGGTACGCGCCTTTCCACCAGGCGATGGGCTTCTGCGGCTTCGTGAAGCGGCATTATACGATCTATGCTGGGGGGGCGAATTGAGCCCTTCCTGGCCGCCTCTATCGCCCATTCGATATCTGTGAAGTTTGCGCCCGGGCTGCCGATAATCGTTTGGCGTCCGATATAGAGCTTCATCAGATTTAGTTTTACCTCGCCCCCGGCATGAGCGCCCGCTGTCACCAGGCGCCCGAGCGAGGCAAGGCTGTTCATTGCGCCCGACCAAAGGTCCGGATCACCGATATTTTCGGTCACCACATCGGCGCCATGGCCATCGGTGAGTTTCATTACCTCGGCTGGAAGATCCTGAGATCTGTAATTAATGCCGAAATCCGCGCCGAATAGCTCGATTGCTTTTTGAACGCGGTCGTCGGATCCAGCGGCGGCGATCACCATCGCACCCATGCGTTTTGCAACCTGCACACAACAACTTGCCAGCCCGCCCGTGGCCCCCATGACAAGCACCCATTCACCTGCCTGAAGCCCGGCCTTTACGTGCAGTAAATGCCGCGCTGTCGGTAAATGGCGCATGATCACCGCGGCGTCGGGAAACGATATGTTGTCTGGAATGACGAAGACGTTTTCGGCCGGTAGCGAGGCAAATTCCGCATAGCCTCCCCAACAGTGAATACCGATCAGCCGCCATGGTCCGGGATCGTCGGCCTCATGTCCCGGCACACACAACTCGCTGCGCATCGCCGTCTGCACGCCCACCCGGTCACCGGGTTTTACCCTGATCACGCCGTCACCGACCGCCGTGACTTTGCCAACTGGATCGGTGCCCATCACATGCGGGAAAGACGGCTTCAACGGATAAAGCCCTTTGCGCAGGTTAATATCGAGGCTGACGTTTACGGAAACATTGTGGACTTTGATCAGAACTTCGCCAGGCTGTGGCTCCGGAGTCTGGATCTCCTCGAAGCGAAGTACCTCCGGGTCACCGAATTCATGCAACACCATCGCCTTCATAAGCTGGATCCTCCGGACCGAGGGTGAGCGGCGATTTTACAATTTTTCTTTATTTAGTATACATAATTGTCTATACGTATACATATGAACTCTATCGTCTTATTGATCGTTTTGCCGGACTAGCGGGTTCGGTCAGCCAGTTAGGCGAATTCCTGCAACGGTCAGTTTCTGGTTTCAGACTCGACAACTGTTATTATGTTGTACGCCTTGGGAACCGTGTCCACAAAAGGCGCCTGATCGCTCCACGCTTCATTAGCAGGCTAACCGTGACAGTCCATTTCAAGCAGAAATCGTAACCCAATAGATTATGGCTATCACTATTTCAGAACAGATTTCTCAGGGTCTTGCAGACCGGATTGTTTCCGGCGCGATTCGACCCGGCGAGAAGCTGGAAGAACAAGTCATCGCAGACGAATTCGATGTGTCACGGACCCCAGTGCGCGATGCATTGCGCCAACTTGCGGCAACCGGGTTGGTCGAAATTCGCCCCCATAAAGGGGTGACTGTTGCCGACATCGGTGAGGATCGTCTCCATGACATGTTCGAGGCTATGGGAGAGATGGAAGCGTTGTGCGCGAAGTTGAGCGCCCAGCGCATGAATGCGGTCGAACGCAAGAAAATTGAACTGATCCATCGCGAAAGTACCGAATACGCTGAAGCCAACGACGAAGCAGCCTATGCGGACGCAAATGAGCGGTTTCACGATGCCATTTACGTTGGCGCGCACAATGCCAGTTTGAAGTCGATTACCGAGGGTATTCGCCGTCGTCTTGCACCGTTTCGCGCCAGAATCTTCTTCCAGATTAGCAATCGAATCTTGTCGTCCTATTCCGAGCACGAAGTAATATTGGAGGCAATCCTGGCGGCCGATCGCGAGCGAGCCTACGAGGCAATGCGAAATCACGTGGCGGCATCAAGTTTGAACGTCATCGACTATATGATGGCCGCGAGAACTGGGTCGGATGCGAAGAAGAAGACAGATCGAGCGGCCCAAGCGCTTACAGCCGCGAACCGCTAAACCGCACTGAATATACAACAAATACCCCATCGATAGCCGTTCGCATCGCGGATCGTTTGGGGCTGTTGCGTTTTCAGCCAACGGGACCGATCGACGTAAGAATTTTTCGGATTTTTAATTCCACATATATGCGGTCGACGGCCGTTAGCGTCTCGATTTAGCGATCTCAGTAGGGTGAACGATCGGCGAAAATTATAGTCAACGTAACGTAATTTTTATGTCAGCAACTTGATATATGTACACAAAATATATATTATGCATACTTGATGTTTTGCTAACGTGCTGGCCGGCAGGCTCTTTCACGGTGCCGTTCCGACCGTGGCAACGCCGTTCAGTGCTGATATTATGCTCGACGAGGGGGTTTTTAGGGAACAGGTTGATTGGTACCTCGACTCCGGCGTTCATCGGAATTCGGTCGGTGGGAGCCAGGGCGAGATATTTTCTCTTCGATCAGATTGGCCATTTCGGCCAAGCCCGACTTTCGAAGTGAGCCACGGCACATTCGTAGAATAACAGGGAGGATAAGTTATGAAGCTCTACATGTTTCCCGTATCGGCAACCAGCCGGCCGGTGCAGCTGTTCATTGGCGACAACGGAATCGACGTCGAACAACAGCCGATCGACTTGATGACCGGTGAGCACAAGCAAGAGTCGTACGCTTCGGTCAATCCGAACGCTCTGGTTCCGGTCCTCGAAGACGGCGATTTCCGGCTTACTGAAAGCTCGGCGATTCTCAAATATCTCGCGGACAAAATCGATTCGCCTGCCTACCCGAAGGATTTGCAGCAACGTGCGCGGGTCAACGAAATGATGGACTGGATCAACACCCAATTCTATCGCGACT
>JAPULJ010000335.1 GCA_027295145.1 Alphaproteobacteria bacterium
CGCCTCGAGATCGACATCTTCCAGCATGTAGATGCCGCTCGAGAGCCAGCTCACGTGACCCGGCCTGTGAAACGGGGGATCTAACGGTTCCCTGAACGGATTGTGGGCCTCGATACTCTTGACGTCGGCCCCCACCAGTGCGGGCCTGCGATTCAGCGTCCAGCGGATCGCGCGCGTGTCCAGACCCGGCCCCCCCGGCAGGAACTCCTCGTCCTGCCCGTTATTGAGATACTTCAACCGTTCGTTGCGGGGATCGGCCGGATTCGACGTCCAGAACCTTCCCGCCCATCCCGTGCGAATCAGCAGCGCGTCGCCGGGTTGTATGTCGTCGATGGTCAGACCCTGCCGAATCAGAGCCTGCTCCAGCTCCTCGGGTGAGAACTCGTAGTCCACCGGTGGAAACTCTTCCGGGTCACGACCGGCCGCCGCTTCCCTCTCCCGCAGCAACCCTCCGACGTCGATCAACACAGCACGTGCCACGATAGGCCCTGAGTTCTCGATACCCATCCTCGAGTGACCTCTGAAGACATAGTCCTCACCCGGACTCCCGCTCGGCAAGTCACCTGGATCGCCCTCCGCCAGCAGGTGGTATTCCGGATCACGCGTGTTGAAGCAGTTATAGGTCACGCCGCCCTGAGTTGAATGGTTGAATCCGTCAAGTTGGGTCCCGATTTCGAATTGCAGGACGCCTGCCCGACTTGGGTTGTACGTGCTGTTACCGAGCGTCTCCTCATCGTTGAATATCGTGTTGCTGATCCCCAGGCCGGGCCACTCACCGAGGTTACTCTTGAAATCGAGCGTCGCCGCATAACCCATCTGGCCAGGTTCCAGGAGATGTGCCAGGCTGTAAACCTTGCCCAGACGAATCAGACTCAGATTTTCAGCCACCCGCTCCGGCGTCACGTAATTCAGATTGCCCCGCTGATCGTCAGGCCCCCACATTCGGGTGCTGGGGTTGTCACACGGATCCGGTAATTCCTTGATGACGGCGGGGATGGGGTCCATGGGCACATAAGTCTCGGGCGACTGCGCACGAACCGCCCCGCACGACGTAACCGATAAGATCGCCAGCACGAGCACGCCCTCTTTCCGCCAGTCGACACTACAAATTCTCATTACGTCTCCTCTTTCGTTGACCAGTCCGGGTTCGGACCCGGAATCGTAGTCAGTATTCGGTGACCAGACCCTCGATATAGCCTCTCAATCTCTCACAGCAACCGCTGCTGCCGGATCGCCAACCTGATGCATCTTGTTTAGTGACCACATAGCGCCAATTGTCAGCTACTGTCCAGAGTTCGCTATCGGCCACAGCAGACGTCGGCAATTTAGAAGAGAAACTTAACGTAGTTTCTAACCCCGGTGTGTGGCATAGCGCGCGACCTCAATATCCGCGATGACTTTCCTTTCAAAACGGATTGGTTCCAAGGCAAGTGCTTAGGCACTTTTGCGCCGCTCGGCCCGTGGCTCGTCCCATCGAGTTGTATCGATGACCCGCATAATCTGCAGATGGAACTGGCCGTCAACGGTGAAGTCATGCAGGACGCCGCCACCAACGCTATGATCTTCGATATCCGGGAGCAGATCGCCAATCTGTCATCAAGGAACCGCAAGCAGGAGGTCGCAACAGTGCCCAAGCCAGATCCTCGAAGACTAGGTCACATCGTTCTTATGGTGCGCGACGTCCAGAAGGCAGCGACGTTCTATACAGACATCGTCGGGTGTGACGCGGGTCCGACGCGGCTGTCCATCGCAGGGTTGACTCCAGATGCGCGCGCGCCGTTGACTAGCGTTCTCGACGGAATACGAGCCAACCTCGAGTAGAGGTTATAGCGAACAGGCTGCAGAGCCGATGGAAGGCCACGATTACGACAACCGCGCCGCTGTTCCGGGCTGGGAAAAGTACTTCACGAACTGGCGACGTCGCAGCGAATCGGTTCGCGCGAGACACGACGCGGCCCTGAACATACGTTACGGATCGCATCCCCGCGAGCGCATCGACTGGTTTCCGGCCAGCGCTCCCGCATTAACGCTGGTAGTCATTCACGGCGGCTACTGGCAATGGGGTAGCAAGGAAGAGTTCACGTTCCTCGCGGAGCCCTGGCTCGATATCGGCGCTGCCGTCGCGATGCTGGGCTACCCGCTGGCACCGGAGGCAACCGTGTCGGAGATCACGGAGTCAGTGCGGCGCGGCGTCGCGTTCACCGCCGAGAAGTCCGAAGGCGAACTCGTGCTCCTGGGCTGGTCCGCCGGCGCGCAGCTGGCAGCGCAGGCCGGTGCAGGGGCGAATAGAATCATCGGGCTGAGCGGCATTTACGATCTGCGACCACTCATGGACACGCCTATCAACGATGCGCTAGAACTGAATTCGGAGATGGCGGCACGTTGTAGTCCGGCACTGAAGCCGCCGCGAGTTAACTGCTTGGTCGGCGTTGGCGCTGATGAGCGGGTGGCTTTGCGACAGCAGGCGGAAGGCTACTTCGATGCGGTGCAGGCGAAGGGAATCCCCGCCGTCTTTCATGAATGGCCGGGATTAAATCACTACTCAATTCTGGATGCGTGTGCCTCAAAAGACAGCACGGTATTCAAGGACATTCGACGCTTCATCGTTCCCTAGAGCGCCGCGATGGTCTGCACCTCGATCAGAAACGCCTGATTTACCAGTCGCTCAATCACCAATAATGTATTCGGCGGATAGCTGTCTGTCGGAAATAACTTCGGAAACTCCCGCTCACGCCATTCATAAATCAACGGGATGTGCTCGGCACTCACCAGGTAAGTTGTAAATTGCACGATATTCGAGTAGTCGGCGCCGATGTCACGAAGCGCAGCACCGATGTTCCAGTAGACCTGCACACACTGCCTCTCGAAGTTATTTTCTCCAACGATGTTTCCCTTCGGGTCGACCGAGAGTTGCCCCGCGATGAAGACCAGTTCGCGATGATTCTTCACTCGTGTCACTTGGGTGTACGGTCCGTACGGAGTCGCTAAGCCCGCCGGATTGTTCAAGCTAATCTCGACCATCGAGTCACTCCGTATGCTGCTGCAGACTCAAATCTCGCCTGCGAATCTCCGAGGAGATCCAATTTCTCAATTATCCATTTTTCCCTCTAGCTGATCCTTCGCGACTCCAATGCGTTGATCAACGAACGCCAGAAAGTCTTCTCGCGAAACGAACGGGTGAGTCTCGCCCTCCTTTCGATTGACCAGCAGCATCTGACGGGCAAACAAATCATCGATAAATGGGTGATTGTTTATTTGCACCTCGATGCCCTCAATGCTCTTTATCCGCTCCATATCTTCAATAAACTTATTGAGGACGTCCGGGTCATGGGTACGGACCGACGTGCCACCAGCTAGAAACGCCTGATACGACTTGTTGCCGTCAATGACAGGAAATTCGAGCGAGACGGTCCCTGAGGTGTGGCCTGGCGTGATCATGAACGTAATCGTGGTGTCGCCTACAGTAAGCGTTTCAAGATCTTCAATGACCCAGTCTCGACGCGGCGCTATCGTCGACCAGAGATCATTTTCGATCAGCTCCCAGTCGCCGAGGCCGGTGCCTATGACAGCACCCGTGAGCTCCTGGAGACTGAAAGCCTGTCCGTAGTGGTCCGGATGGCCCTGTGTAAGAACAATGTACTTCAGTTCGGCCGGATCGAAGCCGACCTTCCGAATATTGCCGAGCAGATAGTCCAGGTATTCCTCGTCGCTGAATAACGAATCGATCAAGATGAGGCCATCATCGGTCGCCAGCAGCCAGCTGGCGACATATTCGATCCCCACGAAATACAGATTATCGAAGACTTTAAACGGCTCGCGGAATTGCCCCTCGTCGGCAAGCGTGAAATGTGGATGCGCACTGTGCTCGGGCTCAGCAATCTCAGCCTGGACAGCCTCGACGCCGGACGCCGGCGACGTCTGCATCTCGCGATCGCAGCCTGCCAGCGCCAGCAACACGCCGAACGCGCAGACTACGATGAGGAATTCGCGACCGAGCATATTACGATCCCTCAACGGTATGTGTGGCTTCCACCACCAGTTGGGTTCAAGCGCCGGGCCGCCCGGGCTGGCAGTCGTATTGTGGAACTGACTCTCCAAGCGCAATCCAGTAGCCGATAATCGTTGCTGGTTCCAAAAAAGTATCCGGATCCGTGACAGTGATATGCAAATCTATCCGTCCCTGTTCGTCGTTTAAGGCAAATGTTTCAACGATTTCTACATCTTTGCTCTGCGGTGTGCCGATGTTGTCGAAAAATGGCCAGTCGACTCGGGTCGTTGTAACGACGAGTGAATCTCCCTGCCATCTGCCGACCGAATACCCCAGGTGAGACCAAGGTTCGTCTTCGGCAGGCTCGGAACGGGTCATATCGATGGTCCGTTCGATGTCATAGAGTTCCATTCGAAGCGTGATCGTGTCGCCGCGGTCAATAAATTCAAACGGATGCGGGTTAACCATGATTCGAGGCATACCCTCTTGCTCGCAACGCGTGACGAAATTGTTGATGGGATTCCACTGCGTCCTCGCCGCGATGGCTTGCGGGGTGTAAGGCAGATCGCTAAGCCGCCGTTGAATGTCCGGGAAGAGTTCTGCCGGTGTGCTCCACACTCGAAAGATACCCCTGTTTTCTCTCGCCGCATCTACCGATCTGGAGGCATCGCCAAACTGTACTGCAATGTTTCCCCAGAGCAAGAGTTCACGCCCTTTTGGAAGAAACATGTTCGTGGCCAGCATCACATTGCCTTCGCGTCTCGATTTTTTCCCGACGACTCTTACGTGCTCTCCGATGACGAACAGGTCGCGGCTTACTCCCGCCCTTTGTAGCGGATATCTGGATGCTGCCTCCAGAAACCACAACTCTTCTTCACCCGCGTTGCTGGTTACCATCAATTGCCAGGTCACATGTGGGTTGCGCCACTCAACACCGACAAGCTCGCCTTCCAGTTCTACGATCTCTTCCGAGTAGAAAGCGGTCGAATGATGTGCCTGCGTGATGATGGGAAATGCTAACAAAATAATCGAAGCACTCCGAATTATTCTCTCGGACTTCCCAAACGCGGCGTTAATGTATTTCATGACTCCCCTGGACGACACGATCTCTGTTACGTGAATACTACTAGAGAATTTTATCCAAGGCGGCATTCTGAATGTCCGCTTTCGGGAAAACAGACATTCGCGCCGGCTGAATTTCAATAGAGAGGACCGCGTCCATAGACCGTCTGTCTAAGCCAACGGTGGACGATGATTGTGCCACTCGGTCGCGTGCTCATAGGCGTTCGCGAGTGCCAAGATGTCCGCTTCACCAAGGTGTGGCCCGCTTATCTGAATGCCTATGGGTAATCCTTCGCGGCTGAATCCACATGGAATTGAGATCGTGGGGATACCATAAGCATTAAAAGGTGCCGTATTGCGAAGAGAAGTCGCGATGACGTCTGGTGGATTCTGGCCTTCTTCGACAGTGATGGGTAGGTCGGGGGACGTAGGCGTAATCAGAAGGTCAACTTCCGAAAAGACGGTCTCTATATCGCGGCCGAGCCTGGCAAGTTCACGACGCGCTTCAACGTACGCT
>JAPULJ010000336.1 GCA_027295145.1 Alphaproteobacteria bacterium
GCGGGGGGCAAGGACGGTACGGTCCGCCGCGTCTTCGGGCCGGTCAACCCCGCCGGCGTCACGGTCACCAGCTTCAAAAAGCCGAGTGCGGTCGAGCGCGCCCACGATTATCTGTGGCGCGTGCACAAGGCGGTGCCAAAAGCCGGGATGATCGGCGTCTTCAACCGCTCGCACTACGAGGACGTGCTGGTCGCCCGCGTGCTGGGGCTGGCCCCCCTTGCGCGGATCGAGGAGCGTTATGCCCAGATCAACGATTTCGAGCGGCACCTCAGCCAGAACGGCGTCATCATCCGCAAATTCTACCTGCATATCTCGAAGGAGGAGCAGCGCAAACGCCTGCAGGCCCGCCTCGACGATCCGACCAAACACTGGAAGTTCAATCCCGGCGACATCGAGACGCGCCGGCATTGGGATGAATATATCGCCGCCGGCGATCTCGCACTGTCCCGCTGCAGTACCGAGTATGCGCCCTGGTTCGTCGTCCCGGCCGACAGAAAATGGGTCCGCAACGCTGTCGTTGCCCGCATCATTCGCTGTACGATCGAGGCGTTGGACCCCCAATACCCACCGCTGGACGATAGCATGGCAGATACCGTCATCGTCTAATCGGTAGGTTCCAACCGGACAATCTCAACGGAGGTGCGACATGACAACGATATTCGCCTTCATCGGCGCCGCCCTCGCCGAGATCGCCGGATGCTTTGCCTTCTGGGCCTGGCTGCGGCTCGACAAGTCAGTTCTGTGGATTGTTCCCGGCATTCTCAGCCTGGTGCTGTTCGCCTACCTGCTGACCCGCGTCGACAGCCCTTTCGCCGGCCGCGCCTACGCGGCTTACGGCGGGGTCTATATCGCTGCCTCGCTGGGCTGGCTGTGGCTGGTCGAAGGCAGCCGTCCCGACCGCTGGGACGCCATCGGCGCCGTGGTATGCCTGGCCGGCGCGGCGATCATCCTGTGGGGGCCGGGGCGGGGCGCAATAACCTGATATGGCGCGGGGCTTCGGGGAATCGACAGGTGGCATGAGATGACGGATAAGCTATCGTTTATCGGTAACCATTGGGTGTCCCCTGGGTAATCTCAACTCAGGGATCGATCATCAGACTTGGAGACGGACCATGATCGTGCAATCTGTCCCCGAAGGGGCGGCCAGCGAGCCGCATTTCGTGATTAAGCTACAGGAGCATCTGGTCCTTGTCGGCCAATTTGCCGAAGCCTATGGCAACGATGAGTTCGAACTGGCGTCCGAGCCACGCGAGAAGTTCTACTTCGCGGCACGCTGGCACGACAAAGGCTGGCATAAAATTGACGATAACCCGCCGCTCGATCCCGGAACCAACCTTCCCTACAACCTCGTAGAATCGCCGATCCAGATGCTCCTCGACACCGGGCCGCGCTCAATCGACTTCAACGAGGAGCACGACCCCTATTGCGGGCTGATCGACAGCATGCACATCTGGGGTCTCTATAGCGGCCGCTATGGCATGTCCGAGATGGTGCTGATCGACAACATCCCGTCAGAGCACAAGCCGGCCGTACAAGCCATGCTGGATCACGAAAAGGCGCGTCAGGAACGCATCAAGGCCGATCTCGCAGCCAGTCCGGACACGGTGCTATGGGTCGAGGAGAAGAACCTGTTCCGAAACTACAAGATGCTGCAGTTCTTCGACACGCTCGCGCTTTATTTCAATTGCACACACGAGGCCGGCCGCGGGGAAAACCGCTTCACTCATGTGCCGCTCGACCTGGAGCGGGACACCGAGGTCACGATCAAGCCGCTTGGCAATGGCGAGTACGGCCTTTCTCCCTATCCCTTCCGCACGGATCGCATGGAAGTTTCCTTCGAGGGCCGTTATCTGGAGCCCTTCGCCGGGGATACAGTGCCCGACATGGCCCAAATCATGCGTACCACGCCGGTAGAGCGCCAGACCGCGCGCCTATTGGCCGGCTGAGACCTCTGTATGATGCACATACGAACACCGGGGCGGCGAGCCCAACCCCTGCCCCTACCTCATCTCCCATGCTCTAGGTATTCGCCAGCCTGCTGACCCGCGCCTAAGCGGCATATGTCCGGTTCCATATTGCTGCCTCGCCGGGCTGGCCTCGGCGCCGTGATATACTTGGCCGGCGCGGAGATCATTCTATGGGGCCAGGAACGCGGTGCGATAGCTGATCCCGTTCTACCGGACGGCGCTGGGAAGGAACTTGGCTGAGGAGCCAATTATAAAATCCCACAGCGCTTGAGCCGCGGGCAGGAGCCGCTTTTTCCTCAATTTGACCAGATACCATTGGCGTATCACGGGCAATCCGGCCACATCCAGTTCCCTGAGACGACCATCTTGAAGTTCGGCATGGACGGTATGGGCGGAGATAAGGGCAATGCCCAACCCTGCCATGACGGCCTGTTTGATCGTCTCGTTGCTGCCAATCTCCATGCCCAAATTCGGGTTGAGCCCGGCCTCGTCAAACAGACGCTGCATGAGCAGGCGCGTGCCTGAGGTGTTCTCGCGCAGAAGAAAAGTGTCTTTCGTCAATGCTTTGAGCGGAATTTTCTTGGACGCCACCTTGGGATGATCGGGCGGCGCGATAATGATGTGCGGATGATCGGCGATCACCACCTTCTCGGCGGCAAGATCCGGTGGCGGCAGGCCCATGATGACGAAATCGAGGCGATGATGCTCGAGCGAGGCAATCATATCGCCTCGATTGCCAACCTGAAGGCGCATTTCCACATGAGGGTGTAATTTGGCGAATGCCGCCAAGGCATGTGGCGCAAAATATTTGGCCGTACTGACAACACCGACATCGGCATTGCCCACATCCGCACCGCGCAACGAATCCAGTGTTTCGCCAAATTCGATGAACGCGGTTTCAATACGCGCGGCGACATCAAGCAAGCCACGTCCAACGGGGGTCGGCCGCATACCATCTTCGGTTCGCTCGAACAACGCAATTCCGGCGATTTCCTCGAGCAAGCGCATTTGCAGATGGATCGCCGGCGGTGTGACGTGGAGCAACCGGGCGGCGCCGGACTTCGTCCCGGCTTGCGTGACGGCAGTAAACGCCCGCAATTGCTTGAGTGTGATGCGGCGCAAATCGGATGAAAGTTTTTCTTTCATTACGATATAGATAATTTATTTTTACTTTTAAGTCCAGACAGGTCATCGTTGCCGCGGAAATAGGGAATGCGTGTCTGGTCCACGAATGGCGGACAGGGAAGCTGATATGGGCAAGTTGGTTAGCTTGGAGAATTATCTCGCCGACTGGTCGGGGGATGACCAGGATCGGGCCGCGATCGTCAAGACCATCCTGTCTGTGGTGGGCGCATCAACCACGCTCGCCAATCTCATTGCGCGCGGTCCGCTTGCCGGCCCGCTGGCGCAAATCGTCGGGGAAAATGCCGACGGCGACGCCCAAAAGGAACTCGATATAGTCGCCAACGAATTATTTATCGAGGCGCTGAGTAACGCGCCGGTCGCTGTCATCGGTTCCGAAGAGAATGAAACCGCGCTGACGTTGAATCGAGATGCAGCACTTGCCGTGGCGATCGATCCGCTGGACGGGTCTTCCAATATCGAAACCAACGTCTCGGTGGGAACGATCTTTTCCGTTTTGCCGGCACGCGATGCCGCCGGCGGCGCGATCGCTTCGCCGATCCTGCAGCCGGGAGTCAAGCAACTGGCCGCCGGCTTCGTGATCTATGGCCCGCAAACCGCACTCGTGCTCACGGTCAGGCAAGGCACCTGTATTTTCACTCTCGATCCGGAATCATCGCAATACATGCTTACCGGCAAGGATGTGCGCATACCCGCCGGAAAGCAGGAGTATGCCATCAACGCTTCGAACTATCGTCATTGGGAAGAACCCCTGCGTGCCTATATCGACGATTGCATTTCCGACGATTTAGCTTCGCACGGGGGCAAATTCAATATGCGATGGGTCGCATCCCTGGTCGCCGAGGCTTATCGAATAATGGTACGGGGCGGCGTATTTCTTTACCCGCGAGACGACCGGCCCGGCTACCAAAACGGGCGCCTGCGCCTCCTCTATGAAGCCAATCCTATTGCATTGTTGATCGAGGAGGCTGGTGGTATGGCGACGGATGGAACGCGCAATATTCTTGACATTGAGCCGAGCGATCTGCACGAGCGCGTACCGCTCATTTTCGGCTCATCCGAAATCGTCGACCGCGTCGCCGACTATCATACCAACCGCAATTCCATGATTTCGCGTTCGCCGTTATTCGCGCGGCGCGGGTTGTTTCGAGGCTGAGAATAGAAATGTCGACCAAGCATCCGATTATTTCGGTCACCGGCTCCTCAGGATCGGGAACCACCACGGTAAAGCATACCTTCTCGCAAATTTTTCGCCGCGAGGGCGTCAACGAGGCTTCGATCGAGGGCGATGCCTTCCATCGGTTCGACCGTGCCGAAATGACGCGCCGTACCGACGAGGCGAACGAGAATGGCGACTCTCATTTCAGTCATTTCGGTTCCGCGGCAAACTTGTTCGAACAGCTTGCGGAGACATTCAGGGAATATGGCGAATCCGGAGCAACCCGGACGCGGCATTACGTTCACGATCAGCAAGAAGCCGAGCTTTACGGAATGCCTCCTGGCACATTCACCGATTGGGAAAGCATCCCCGAGGGGAGCGATCTGCTTTTCTACGAAGGCCTGCATGGCGCGCTGGTTACCGATACTGTCGATGCGGCACAGCACGTTGATCTCAAGATCGGGGTCGTGCCGACCATCAATCTTGAATGGATACAGAAGATCCACCGCGACAGAGATGTTCGCGGGTATTCCACGGAAGCGGTAACCAACACGATCCTCAGGCGAATGCCGGATTATGTGAAGTATATCTGTCCGCAGTTCTCACAGACCGACATAAATTTCCAGCGCGTACCGATTGTCGACACATCCAATCCGTTCGTCGCGCGCTGGATCCCCACAGCAGACGAATCGATGCTTGTGATCCGCTTTAGAGATCCCTACGGGATCGATTTCTCGTATCTGACCTCCATGCTTCACGACAGTTTCATGTCGCGGGCCAATTCGATTGTCGTGCCCGGCGGCAAGCTTGACTTGGCCATGCAGCTCATTCTGACACCATTGATCCATCGCTTGATTGAACGCAAGCGGCGCGCCGGCTGATATTTTTTGGGAGAAATTGCAGTGTCCATCGCAGAAGAAATATTGACCGTTTCAAGTTCGAGTCCCCATCAGGACATGGCGAATGCAATCCGCGCGTTGTCCATGGACGCGGTTCAAGCGGCCAAATCTGGTCACCCCGGCATGCCCATGGGGATGGCCGATGTCGCCACCGTACTGTTCACACGGTATTTGAAATTCGATCCCTCGGCGCCTGATTGGCCTGACCGCGACCGCTTTATTCTGTCCGCAGGCCACGGATCGATGCTGCTCTATAGCCTGCTTTATCTCTGCGGTTATAGCGACATTACGCTGGACGAGTTGAAGCGGTTCCGTCAGCTCGGCGCCAGGACTGCTGGGCATCCAGAATACGGTCATGCCGCGGGCATAGAGATGACCACCGGCCCGCTTGGGCAGGGCCTTGCAACGGCTGTCGGCATGGCGCTTGCCGAGCGCATGCTCAATGCCCGCTTCGGCGATGACCTGGTCGATCATTATACGTATACGATCGCCGGAGATGGCTGCCTGATGGAGGGGATCAGCCACGAGGCGATCGATTTCGCCGGCAATCTGAAGCTGGCTAAGCTTATTGTCCTGTTCGACGACAATCAAATTTCGATCGATGGGGCGACCTCGCTTGCCACTTCCATGGATCAGCCGGCCCGCTTCAGGGCGGCTGATTGGGATGTGGTGAGCGTGGACGGTCACGACGAAGAAGCCGTCTCCGATGCGATCAAAGCGGCCCGCGCAAACGATAGACCATCCCTGATCGCTTGCAAGACAATCATCGGCTTTGGCGCGCCCAATATGCAAGGCACCGCCGCCACTCATGGCGCGCCGCTGGGTGAGGAGGAAATTGCCGCGGCCAGGAAGACGCTTGGCTGCCTGCAAGCGCCGTTCGATATCCCCGAGGACGTGTTGCAAAACTGGCGGAAAGCCGGCGCGCGCGGTCATTTTGTTCAGCGCCTATGGGCAGCAAAGCTCGCCGGTGCGCCGGACACGATCCGGCAAGTCTTCAAAACCGGCAATGCCGGCAATCTTCCAACGAATTTCGACAGCGTGGTCGATCAAATCAAAAAAGATTTCTCCGTCGAAGCGCCTAAGCTCGCCACGCGCCAGTCATCTCAAAAGGTGCTCGATGTCCTGATGGAAGCCGTGCCGATGCTGGTCAGCGGATCGGCCGATCTGACGGGATCGAACGGCACCAAGACCAAGAGCTATTTGCCGGTTAGCGCTGGGAACTATGCCGGCAATTACATCCACTACGGTGTGCGCGAACATGCCATGGCCGCGGCCATGAACGGCATCGCTCTTCATGGCCGCCTTATTCCCCTTAGCGGAACATTCCTCGCCTTTGCTGATTACAGCCGCGGCGCCATACGCTTGGGCGCCCTGATGGGTGTGCCCGTAGTTCATGTGATGACCCACGATTCGATTGGGCTTGGCGAGGACGGGCCGACGCACCAGCCGGTGGAACATCTGGCAAGCTTGCGGGCAATTCCGAACCTGAATGTATTTCGGCCCGCCGATGCCGTCGAGGTTGCCGAAACCTGGGCCTTGGCATTGAAGTCGAATGACACGCCATCGGTCCTGTGCCTGACCCGGCAGGGGCTGAGAGCCTTGCGCACCAGCCATGTCAGCGAAAATCTGTCCGCGAAAGGCGCCTATGTGATCCGAGACACTGATGGCGAGCGGGATATCACGTTGCTTGCGAGCGGATCGGAAGTCGAGATCGCCATCGCCGCGGCCGACATGCTCGGCGTGAAGGGTATCGAGGCCGCCGTGGTCTCTATGCCCTGTTGGGAATTGTTCGCCTCTCAGTCAGGTGACTATCGCGCACGTGTTCTGGGAACGGCGCCGCGCGTGGGCGTCGAGGCGGCTTGCGGGTTTGGCTGGGAAAAATGGATTGGTTGCGATGGTGTTTTCGTCGGAATGACCGGTTTTGGCGCTTCCGCGCCGGCAAGCGATCTTTTTAGGCATTTCAACATCACGAGCGTTGCAGTGGCTGATGCCGCCCGCGCACTGATCGAAAAACGGGAAGTGTAAGATCTCCATGGCAAATCTGACGAACAACATTCGGCCCGTTGAGCAAGCCAATGTGGATGGCAAAATCGTTCTTGTCAGGGCGGATCTCAATGTGCCCATGGATGGGGCGCGGATTTCGGACACGACACGCATCAGCCGAATTGCGCCAACGTTGCGTCACCTTGCGCACAGGGGCGCCCGCATTGTCGTGATGTCGCATTTCGGGCGGCCAAATGGCAAAGCATCCCCCGCATGTTCATTGAAACCGGTTACGGCGGCACTCGCGGATATCCTGGAAATCCCCGTCGGATTCGCTTCCGACTGCGTTGGAGAGAATGCGAAAAACGCTATATCCGAGCACGGCGCCGGTGAGGCCGTTTTGCTGGAAAACCTGCGTTTTCACCCTGGCGAAGAGGCCAATGAGACAGGATTCGCGCGCCAGCTAGCCGCCCTTGGCGACATATATGTCAATGACGCGTTTTCATGCTGTCACCGGGCCCATGCTTCGATAGAGGCCATTGCCCGATTGATGCCGTCGTTTGGTGGGCTCTCATTGATTGCCGAACTGTCGACACTCGATTCGACGCTTCGCGACCCAAAAAGACCCATCGTCGCGCTTATCGGCGGCGCCAAGGTATCCAGCAAGATACCTACGCTGGAGAATCTGATTCCCAAGATGGATGCGATCATTGTCGGTGGCGGCATGGCCAACACCTTCCTGCTTGCCTTAGGTTTTTCCGTCGGCAAGTCGCTCGCGGAACCACAGCTTGTTGATGTCGCGCGCAATATCGTGACCCAGGCCGAAAAAGCCGGTTGTGAAATTGTTTTGCCGACGGACGTGGTTGTGGCCGATGAATTCAAGGCCGGCTCGCGCCATTGCGTGACAGCCATTGTGAATGTGCCGGACGACGGGATGATCCTCGACATTGGCCCGCGCGCGATTGCCGATCTGACAAGCCGTCTTGAGCATGTTCGAACGCTCCTATGGAACGGCCCGCTGGGCGCGTTCGAGTTGGATCCATTCGGTAAGGCAACGCTCGCGGTTGCCCGAGCAGCGGGAAAACTTACCCAAGCAAACTCCCTCACGACGGTGGCCGGCGGCGGCGATACGGTAGCCGCGTTGAACGCAGCCGGCGTGAGCGATCAATTCACGTTTGTCTCGACAGCGGGCGGCGCCTTCCTTGAGTGGCTCGAAGGTAAAACCTTGCCGGGTGTGGCGGCGCTGATCGAATCAAGCAGCACAAATGAGAGGTTTGAATAATGGCCCGTATATCACTGCGGCAACTTCTGGATCACGCCGCCGAGGACGGCTACGGCGTTCCGGCATTCAATATCAACAACATGGAGCAGGGGCTGGCGATCATGGCGGCGGCGCGCGAGGTCGATGCGCCGGTGATCCTGCAAGCATCCAGAGGCGCGCGTTCCTATGCCGGCGACATCATGCTGTCGAAGATGCTCGAAGCTCTAGAACTGATGTATCCGGAGATCCCGCTGTGCATTCACCAGGATCATGGCAATAGCGAAGCTACTTGCATGACCGCAATCCAGTACGGATTCACATCGGTAATGATGGACGGGTCTCTCGAAGCCGACGCCAAAACGCCGGCGTCCTACGAATACAACCTCGATATCACCAAGCGCGTTTCGGATACGGCCCACTGGGTAGGCGCCTCCGTGGAAGGCGAACTCGGCGTGCTTGGCTCGCTCGAGACGGGTGAGGGCGAGGCGGAAGACGGTCACGGGGCCGAAGGCAAACTATCGATGGACCAGTTGCTGACAGACCCCGATCAGGCCTTGGATTTCGTCCGACGGACCAAGGTCGATGCCTTGGCGATCGCCATGGGCACAAGCCACGGGGCCTATAAATTCTCCCGCAAGCCGACGGGTGATATTCTGGCCATGAATGTTGTCGAAGCCATCCACCAGAAGCTGCCCGGCACTCACCTTGTCATGCACGGCTCGTCTTCGGTGCCGCAGGCATTGCAGGATATCTTCAATGAATTCGGCGGCGCGATGCCGCAGACCTTTGGAGTGCCGGTCGAAGAGATTGTGCGCGGCATTAAACACGGTGTCCGTAAAGTCAATATAGACACCGACTGCCGCCTGGCGATGACCGGAATATTCCGCAAGGTAGCCCAAAACAATCTTGCCGAATTCGATCCGCGCAAGTTCCTGAAACCCGCCATGGACGCCATGCGGCAGCTTTGCCGGGACCGCTTCGAGCAGTTCGGCACCGCCGGTAAAGCGGGGAAAATCAAAGTCTTAACACTTGCGGATATGGCGAAGCGATATGCGACGGGCTCCCTCGACCCGAAATTCGCCTGACGCCAGTACCGACAAAATAAGGGAGATACAAAATGGACCAATCCAATCGATATGCCGATTTGAGTATGAACGAGAAGGAACTCATCGCGCAGGGTCGGCACGTCCTGGTCGCCTATATCATGAAGCCAAAGGCCGGTTTTGGCGGATATCTTGAAACCGCCGCGCACTTTGCCGCCGAATCGTCGACGGGCACCAATGTCGACGTTTCCACGACGGATAATTTCACCCGCGGCGTGGACGCCATGGTCTACGACATCGACGAAAAAAATGAGGTCATGAAGATCGCTTACCCGACAGATCTTTTCGACCGCAACATAACCGATGGCAGGGCCATGATTGCGTCGTTCTTGACGCTGACCATCGGCAACAACCAGGGCATGGGCGATGTGGAATACGCCAAGATGCATGATTTCTGGGTGCCGCCGGCCTTTTTGAGACTGTTCGACGGCCCCGCCACAACAATCAAGGATTTGTGGCGGGTTCTGGGGCGCCCGGTTGTAGATGGGGGTTTCATCGTCGGCACGATCGTCAAGCCGAAGCTAGGACTTCGCCCACAACCTTTCGCCCGTGCCTGTTACGATTTCTGGCTTGGCGGCGATTTCATCAAGAATGACGAGCCCCAAGGCAATCAGCTGTTCGCGCCACTAAAAGAAACCATTCCGCTAGTGGCCGACGCCATGAAACGGGCCCAGGACGACACCGGCGAAGCCAAGTTGTTTTCCGCCAACATAACCGCCGACGATCACCATGAAATGATCGCCCGCGGGGAGTTTATTCTGGAAACCTTCGCAGAAAATTCCGACCATGTGGCGTTCCTGGTCGATGGTTACGTGACTGGGCCGGCGGCGATAACCACGGCGCGGCGTGGTTTCCCCAACCAGTATCTGCACTATCACCGCGCGGGGCATGGCGCGGTGACATCGCCGCAAACCAAGCGCGGATACACGGCATTCGTTCTGTCCAAGATGGCCCGCATGCAAGGGGCGTCGGGCATTCATACCGGCACCATGAGCTACGGCAAAATGGAAGGCGAGGCCGGCGACAAGGACATGGCGTATATGATCATGGAAGACAGTGCGGACGGACCGTTCTACCACCAGGAATGGGAGGGCATGAACCCGACCACGCCGATTATCTCCGGCGGCATGAACGCGCTTCGCATGCCCGGTTTTTTCGAGAACTTGGGGTCCTCCAACCTGATCCTGACCGCCGGGGGCGGCTCCTACGGCCATATAGATGGGCCGGCGGAAGGGGCGAGATCGCTGCGTCAGGCGGAACAATGCTGGAAAGCCGGTGCCGATCCGGTGGAATTCGCCAAGGAACACAGGCAGTTTGCCCGTGCCTTTGAGAGTTTTCCGGGCGACGCGGACTTACTTTACCCGAACTGGCGCAACGCTCTGAACGTCGCCGCGTAACTCCAACGGAGCGTTGAGCATGGCGACTTTGATTGCACCCTCAATCCTGTCTGCGGATTTCTCGCGTCTGGGCGAAGAAGTCCGCGCCATCGATGAACAGGGGTGCGATTGGGTCCATGTGGATGTCATGGACGGTCATTTCGTGCCCAACATTACGATCGGACCGATGATTGTCGAGGCGATCAGGCCGGTTACCAGCAAAGTCCTGGATGTGCATCTGATGATCGCGCCGGCCGACCCGTTCATCGAAGCCTTTGCCAAAGCAGGAGCCGACATCATTACCGTCCATGCCGAAGCCGGCCCGCATCTCGACCGCAGTTTGCAGTTCATTCGCTCGCTCGGCAAAAAGGCGGGGGTATCGCTCAATCCCTCGACACCCGAAAGCACGATCGAATACGTCCTCGACAAGTTGGACCTGATCTTGGTGATGAGCGTCAATCCAGGATTTGGCGGCCAGCAATTCCTCGCATCCACGGTCGATAAGATCCGCCGCGTTAAGGCAATGATTGGCGTGCGTCCATTTCATTTCGAGTTTGATGGTGGTGTGACGCCGGAAACCGCGCCGGTTTGTGTCGAGGCCGGCGCGA